>JANNHX010000265.1:0-15681 GCA_031404615.1 Chloroflexota bacterium | reverse complement strand
CGTCGCGGAACCAGGACCCGTCGCGGAACCAGGACCCGTCGCGGAACCAGGACCCGTCGCGGAACCAGGACCCGTCGCGGAACCAGGACTCGCCGCGCGCCCCTTCCGGGGAGCCTTGGTAGACTCGTCAGGTGGGACTCGTCGCGGTCTTCATCGGCATCCTGTGCTTCCTGTTGTGGCTGCTCGTGCTCGGCCGCGTCCTGCTCAGCTGGTTTGACCCGAGCGGGCGGAGCTCCCTGTCGCGCTTCCTCATCGGAACCACCGAGCCGCTTCTCGCGCCGATCCGGAGCATGCTCCCGCAGGCCGGGATGATGGACTTCTCGGGCTTGGTCGTCCTGCTCGTCCTGGGCTTCATCTGGAGGGCGCTGCTCTGACCGCGGCGGAGACGCGCTTCTCGGTCCGCCTGACGCCGCGTGGTGGCGCCGACCGGATCGACGGGGTCCAGGACGGGGTCCTGCGGGCCCGCGTGGCCGCTCCGCCCGCGGACAGCGCGGCGAACCAGTCGCTGCTCCGCCTCCTCGCCGACGAGCTCGGGGTGGCCCGACGGGACGTCCGGCTCGTCGCGGGTGCCGCCGGCCGCACCAAGGTCGTGGTGGTGGACGGGCTCGACCCGGATCGCGTGCTGGAGCGCTGGCCGGAGCTGCGGATCTCACGCTAGAATGCGAGTCCCTTCGGGGAATCCGGGCGATTAGCTCAGTTGGTTAGAGCGCACGGTTCACATCCGTGAGGTCACTGGTTCGAGTCCAGTATCGCCCACCACTGCGACCACCAAGGCGGAGCCGGCGGCTCCGCCTTTTCCATGACGGAGCCCCTTGAGCCAGCCCGCCCGGCCCATCTTGCCCCCCACTCCGGCACCCGCGCAGCGCGGCGTCGTCCTGGTGGGCTATGCGTCGTTCCTGCTCCTCGGCTGGACGTCGCTGCTCGTCCCGTCGCTGATCCGCGACGTCCAGGCGACCTATGGACAGTCGGACGCCGGCATGGGGCTCGCATACCTGCTCAACAGCCTCCTGTACGTGACCGGGACCCTGTCGGTCGGGGTGATCTCCGGCCGCGTGGCGCGGCGGGCGCTCCTCGGGGCGGGACCCGGGCTCGTCGTCGTGGGGCTCGTCACCGTTGCCGCCGCCCCGGCATGGCCCGTGTTCCTCCTCGGGTTCGTCGTCACGGGCCTCGGGCTCGGTGTCATCGACGCCGGCAGCAATGCCCTGTTCATCGACCTGTACGCGGGCCGCGCGGCCATGCTCAACCGGCTCCACCTGTTCTTCGCCGTCGGGGCGCTGGCGGCGCCGCTCGCCGTGGGGCTCATGGTCTCGACAGGGTTCCCGTGGCAGGCCGCCCCGCTCGCGACGGCCGCGGCGGCGGCGCCCATCGCCCTGGTGTTCGCGACGCGCCGGCTCCCGGCCTCGCACCCGCAGGAGGTCGCCTCGGCGGAGGTCGCCTCGGCGGATGGCGAGCCCGGCTCCGCCGCCAGCGCACCGTCCCCCACGTCGACGAGGCGCATCGTGCCCGTGCCGCTGCTCCTGCTCTCGTTCGCGATCGCCTGCTACGTCGCGGCAGAGCTGGGGATCTCGAGCTGGCTCGTCCGGTACCTGGAGGATGCGCCCATCGCGGTCGCGACACTCGCCCTCTCCCTGTTCTGGGGGGCACTCGGGCTCTCGCGCCTCGTCTCGTCGTTCATCGCCGACCGGATGGGCGCGGTCGCGTTCGCCACGACCTGGTCGTTCATCTGCGGGGCGGCGATCCTGGCGGCGCTCGTCGCGGCCCCGATCCTGCCGCTCGCGATCGCCTGCTTCGCCGTCGCCGGCTTCGCGGCGGGTCCGGTCTTCCCGTCGATCATGGCGATCGGCGGCGCGCTGCATCCCGGGCGCGCGAGCATGGTCAGCAGCGTGCTGACGTCAGCGGGGATCGCGGGCTCGGTCGTGTACCCGCCGCTGATGGGCCTCATCTCCGAGGCGGTCGGGCTGTGGGTCGGGATCGGCGGGGCGGGGCTGTTCGCGATCGCCGCCGGGGTCCTGATCTACGTCGCGTCGCGCGTCGGCAGGGGACGCGAGGCCGTACCGGCGTAGGCGTTCCGCTCCGCAAGGAGCGCAACGAGCTCGCGCTCGAACGCCGGGATGTCCTCAACGACACAGCCCCAGACCTGGTTGCCGTCGCGGAACGCCGCCTCGTCCACCCAGCGGCCGCCCGCGTTGACGAGGTCATCGCGGATCCCGAGCGAGCCCGTGACCGGGCGGTCGCGCCCGACGATCCCTGCCGAGATGGCGATCAGCCCGCCGTGGCAGATGATGCCCACGGGCTTGCGGGCGTCGTTGACCGCGCGGACCAGGGCCGTCACCTCGGGATAGCGGCGCAGCTTGTCCGGCAGCCAGCCGCCGGGGATGACGACCGCGTCGACGGTCGCGGGGTCGACGTCCTTGACGATGACCTCGGCCTTGACCGCGAGGCCGTTCTTGCCGTGCGTCCCGTCGAGCGACGTCCCGGCCGACACCACCGTCGCGCCGCTCTCGCGGAGGCGCATCACGGTCACCCAGTACTCGAGGTCCTCGACCCCCTCCGCCACGAACACCACGACCCGCATGCCGTGGAGGGGGAGGGTCCCGTCGACTGTCGCCTGCTCGCTCATCGCCTGCCTCGCGTCTCGTCCTTGCCGTCGATGGCCGCCGTCGCGGCGCACTCCGCAAGTGTGCTCCGGATCGTTTGAATCGCGCGTCACACGATCCCGGGATTGTGCGTCCGAACCGGTGCGAGCCCACCTCGCGGCCGTGGCTTCTCCTCCCCGCGGCGCGAGGTAACCGTGAAGCACGAGGCCCCCGTCCATGCGGGGGCCTCGTGACGTTCGTCCGGGGTGAGCCTGGATCCACCGGTCTCCGCTCGCGTCTCGCGCACGCATGCGGCCGATGCCTGCGTTGGCACCTGTGCGCGTCGCTCACGCACGCTGCAGGTACGCTCGCTTCCGTGCTCGTCGCTGCCGTGGCCTGAGCGCGCCTGGAGCGGCGATCTGCGGCGCTCCACCGGTGGATCCGGGCTCAGTCCGCGGCGAGCCGCCGGAGCACCGCCGGCAGGATGCCGCCCTGGCGCAGATAGTTGACCTCGATCGGGCCGTCCAGCCGCGCGATGGCCTTGAACGAACGCTCCACGCCGTCCTCGTCGGACCGCGCGCCGATCATGACCGTCTGGCGCGGGGTCAGGTCCGCCATGCCGGTGATCGTGAACGACTCGCGGCCGGTGAGCCCGAGGCTGGCGGCGCTCTCGCCGGGCAGGAACTGCAGCGGCAGGACGCCCATGCCCACGAGGTTGGAGCGGTGGATCCGCTCGTAGCTCTCGGCGATGACGGCGCGGATGCCGAGCAGCGTCGTGCCCTTGGCGGCCCAATCGCGCGACGATCCGGAGCCGTACTCCTTGCCTGCGATCAGCACGAGCGGCACGCCCTCGTCGCGGTAGCGCATCGCGGCGTCGTAGATGAACGTCGTCTCGCCATCCGGCAGGTGGAGCGTGTACGGCCCCTCCTTGCCCTCGACGAGCCTGTTCCGCAGCCGGATGTTGCCGAACGTCCCGCGCATCATCACCTCGTGGTGGCCGCGGCGCGACCCGTACGAGTTGAAGTCCACGGGGGAGACGCCGCGCTCCTGGAGCCACGCGCCGGCGGGGGACCAGCCGGCGATGGAGCCGGCGGGGCTGATGTGGTCCGTCGTGACCGAGTCGCCGAGCAGCGCGAGCGCGCGGGCGCCCACGATGTCGGTCAGCTCGGCGGGCTCGGCGGTGAGGCCATCGAAGAAGGGCGGGTTGGCGATGTAGGTGGACGCCTCGTCCCAGGCGTAACGGTCGCCCGACGGGATCTCGATCGCGCGCCACTGCTCGTCGCCCTCGAACACCGAGGCGTAGGTCTCGCGGAAGAGCGCCGGGTCGACGGACGCGGCGATGACGGTCCTGACCTCGTCCGGCGTCGGCCAGATGTCGGCGAGCATGACGGGCTGCCCGTCGGACCCGGTGCCCAGCGGATCGGTCGTGAGGTCGATGTCGACGCGGCCCGCGAGCGCGTACGCGACCACGAGGGGCGGGCTGGCGAGGTACGCGGCGCGCACGAGCGGATGGACGCGGCCCTCGAAGTTGCGGTTGCCCGAGAGGACGGCGGCGACGACCAGCTCGTCGGCCTCGATCGCCTTTGCGACCGGCTCGTCCAGGGGTCCCGAGTTGCCGATGCACGTCGTGCAGCCGTATCCCGCGAGCGCGAACCCGAGGTCCGCGAGCGGCGCCATGAGCCCGGCGCGTTCGAGGTACCCGGTGACGGCGCGCGACCCGGGGGCCAGTGACGTCTTCGCGACCGGCGAGCTGTGCAGGCCCTTCGCGACCGCATTCCGCGCGAGCAGGCCCGCGCCGACCATCACCGCCGGGTTCGAGGTGTTGGTGCAGGAGGTGATCGCGGCGATCGTCACCGAGCCGTGCCCGATCTCCGCGTGCTCGCCGCGAGCCTCGACGGCCTTGGGCGCGACGCCGACCGTATGCGGGTACGCGGTCCGGAAGTTGTCGCGCACGTTCGGCAGCGTCACGCGATCCTGCGGGCGACGCGGGCCGGCCATGGATGGCTCGACGGTGCCGAGGTCGAGCTCGAGGTGCGCGTCGAACTCGGGGCCGGCGCCGGGCTCGCGCCAGAGCCCCTGCTCCTTCGCGTAGCGCTCGACGAGGTCCACGCGCGTCTCCGGGCGCCCGGTCAGGCGCAGGTACGCGAGGGTCTCGTCGTCGATCGGGAACATCGTCGTGGTGGCGCCGAACTCGGGGCTCATGTTGGAGATCGTGGCCCGGTCGGCGAGCGTGAGCCCGGCGAGCCCGTCGCCCGCGAACTCCACGAAGGCTCCCACGACGCCGAACGTGCGCAGCATCTCGGTGATGACGAGCACGAGGTCGGTCGCGGTGGCGGCCTTCGGAAGCTCGCCCCCGAGCCGGACACCGACGATGCGCGGCATCGGCTGGTAGAGCGGCTGGCCGAGGAGGACGGCCTCGGCCTCGATGCCGCCGACCCCGTAGCCCAGGACCCCCAGCCCGCTGATCATCGTGGTGTGCGAGTCCGTCCCGACGAGCGTGTCCGGGAACGCAACCCGGCCGCCCTGGTCCGCGCGGTCCGCGACGACCGAGGCGAGGAACTCCAGGTTCACCTGGTGGATGATGCCGGTGCCGGGCGGCACGACCCGCAGGTCGCGGAATGCGGTCTGGGCCCAGCGCAGGAGCTGATAGCGCTCGCCGTTGCGCTCGTACTCGCGCCCGACGTTGAACGCGAACGCGCCGGCGCCGCCCCAGGCGTCGATCTGGACCGAGTGGTCGATGACGAGGTCCGCGGGCACGAGCGGGTTGACCTTGGCCGGATCGCCGCCGAGGGCCGCCATCGCGTCGCGCATCGCCGCGAGGTCCACGACGGCGGGCACGCCGGTGAAGTCCTGGAGGACGACGCGGCTGGGCATGAACGGGACCTCGGCGTCGCCGCCGGCACCCGGGCACCAGGCCGCGAGGGTCGCCACGTCCTCCTCGCGCACGATGCCGCCGCCCGCGTGGCGCAGCGCGTTCTCGAGCAGGATCTTGAGGGTCACGGGCGCGCGCCCGAGGTCCACGCCCAGCGCGAGGCCGGAGCCGGTCAGCGCGGACAGGCGGTACAGGTCGGGGAGGCCGGGGCCGAGCGATGCCCGGGAGCCGAATGCATTGGGCGTGGTCATGCTCTGTCTCCGCTGGTGGGGACCGGGCGATGAGGGTGCGCCCTCGAACCGCTCGCTACACTCGCTGCATGAAAGCATACCGCGCGCCGCGCCGGACCGGCAGTGGCTCGTAGCCGATGAGGGCGTGGGACCAGGGCGACGAGATCCTGCGCGCCCGCGCCGAGCGGCGCACCGAGGAGCACGCCGAGCGCCTCCGCGCCCTCGAGGAGCAGGGGATCGATCTCGACCCCGCCGCGCCGGGACGCCACCGCCACGAGGACCTCGAGAACGCGCCTGACGGCGCACCCGCGAGCGACCACGCGCACCCGCATGCGCACGCCGCACCGGGCGAGCGGCCGGTCACGGGCATCGTGGGGGCGGGCGCCGTGGGACTCGCGCTGGGCGTCGCACTGGACCGGGCGGGCTGGCCCGTGGGCGCCGTCGCGTCGCGCGACCCGGAGCGCCGCGAGCGGTTCCGCGCCCACGTTGGCTCCGCGCGCGGGTTCGCGGAGGCCGAGGCCCTCGTCGACGACGTGGAGCTTGTCATGCTCGCCGTGCCGGACGACGTCGTGGGGCCGCTCGCGGCTCGCCTGCGCCTGTACGCGGGCCAGGCGATCGTGCACACGAGCGGGCTCCTGGGCGCGGACGTCCTGACCCCGTGCCTGTCCGCCGGCTCCCAGGCCGGGGCATTCCACCCGCTCGTGGCGTTCGCGGATCTCGATCGGGCGCTGGCGGCGCTCCACGGCGCGACGATCGCCATCGAGGGGGACGACGACCTCGCCGCGCACCTCGCGGACATGGCCGAGGCGATTGGCGGCTCGCCCGTCCGGATCGCCCCGGGCTCCAAGGCCGCCTACCACGCGGCGGCCGTCCTCTCGGCGGGCGGCGTGATCGCGCTCCTGGACACGATACGCGAGATTTCAACCGTGATGGGCCTCGATGAGGCCGGCGCGCTGCGCATCTACCTGCCGCTGCTCGAGCAGACCGTGGCCAACGCGCGGGCGCTCGGGATCAGCGCGGCCCTCACCGGTCCGGCGACTCGCGGCGATGCCGGGACCGTGGCGGCGCACCTCGCTGCGCTCGGGGCCGGGGCCCCCGCGGCACTCCCGGTCTACCGCGCGCTGCTCGCGCGGTCCATCGGGATCGCCGAAGGCCGTGGCTCCCTGTCACCGGATGCTTCCGAACGGCTCCGCACCGCACTTGCAGGGGACTCGTGACGCGGTACGATGCGGGTATGCAGCACAGCATCGTGGCCCGCTACGCGGCGTGGCCTGCGCGGTATGTCCACCCCACCACCCGTGCCCGTGAACGGCGTCTCGGGCTGGGCGCCGGACCCGTGTTCACCGCGGCGCCCAGCCGCCGCACCGTGCTGCGCCGCCCGGATGTCGGGCCGTTGACCGCGCTGCGCGCCCCGTGGCGCACGCTGGTCGTCGCGCCCGCCCGTCCCGTCCGCAGCGGCCGCCCGAAGCCCGTCGCCACGATGTCCTGGACGAGCTCGGACCGGGACGGGGGACCGCGCCGTCCCGCGCTGGCGCCGGCGTGGCGCGCCTGAAGCAGGGCACGGCCACCTCGGCCGGTGGCATCGTCATCCGGTTCATCGCTGACTCCCCGCAGCTGGTCGTGGGCAAGCGCAGGCGCGAGCGCGACGGGGTGACCTGGACGCTGCCCAAGGGCACTCCCAACCCGCACGAGACCACCGCGGAGACCGCGCTGCGCGAGGTCCGCGAGGAGACCGGCCTGGAGGTGCGGATCATCCGCCCGTTCGACGGCATCGCGTACGTCTTCGTCCAGGGCCGGACGCGCATCCACAAGACCGTCCACTACTTCCTCATGGTCCCCACCGGCGGGGACCTGGAACGGCACGACCACGAGTTCGACGAGGTCCGCTGGATCGGGTTCGACGAGGCCGCGACGCTCCTCACCTTCGAGACGGAACGGGCCCTCGTCGCCCGGGCCGCCGCGGCCGCGACGGATGGCTCGTTTCCGGGCGCGGTCGATCGCGAGGGACTTGCGCCTTGACCGAGATCGCGACGCCGGCTCCCGTTCCCACGCCGCTGCTGGATCGCCACGAGGCGCTCGGGGCGAAGATCGTGGAGTTCGCCGGCTGGCTCATGCCGATCCAGTACGCCGGGATCCTGGAGGAGCACCGGGCCGTGCGCTCCGCCGCGGGCCTGTTCGACCTCTCCCACATGGGCGAGCTGGTCGTCGAGGGCCCCGAGGCCGGCAAGGCGCTGGCCGCGGCGCTCATCACGGACCCGCCCGCCCTCGCCGTGGGCCGCGCGCACTACTCGATGATCTGCGCCGCGGACGGCGGGATCCTGGACGACCTCATCGTCTACCGCCTGGCCGAGGACCGGTTCATGGTCGTCGCCAACGCCTCGAACGCGCGGACCGTGTCCGACGCGCTCGCGGAGCGGCTCGACGGGTTCGGGGCGGTGCTCGACGACAGGAGCCTCGCGACAGCGCTCGTCGCGGTGCAGGGGCCGCTCAGCATCGACATCCTCCAGCCGCTCGCGAACGTGGACCTCGCCAGGATCCGCTACTACGGGATCGCCGAGGGCGTGGTCGCCGGGATCCCGGCGCTGATCGCCCGGACCGGCTACACCGGCGAGGACGGCTTCGAGCTGTTCGTCGACGTGGACAGGGCGGGGGACGCCTGGGACGCAGCCCTCGAGGCGGGTCACGGGCACGGGCTCGTGCCCGTGGGCCTCGGCGCCCGCGACACGCTCCGCCTGGAGGCAGGGATGCCGCTCTACGGCAACGAGCTTGGCCGCGAGACCACACCGTACGAGGCCGGTCTCGGGCGCGTGGTCAAGCTGTCCAAGTCCGGCGACTTCACCGGCCGCGCCGCCTTCGAGAAGGTCGCCGCGGACGGAGTGAAGCGGCGGCTCGTGGGCCTCGTGCTCCGAGGCCGCGGCATCGCCCGCCATGGGTACGCCGTGCTCGACACGGACGGCCCCACGGGGGTCGTCACCTCGGGCACCATGTCGCCGACGCTCGGGTCTGCCATCGCGATGGCCTACGTCGCTCCGGGCCATGCCGAACCCGGTACGATGCTGGACGTCGAGATCCGCGGTGTCCGGGTCGCCGCCGAGGTCGTGCCGCTGCCGTTCTACAAGCGGCACGCCTGAACGTCCGGCGCGTACGCTCCGCACCCGATTCGTCAAGTTCGCGATCGCGCCCCCGCCGACGGCCCGGGCGCCCACACGGAGGAACCGTCCATGGTCCCCGGCGACCTGCGTTACACCAGCGATCACGAGTGGGTTCGCGTCGACGGCGATGAGGCCGTCGTGGGCATCACCCAGTTCGCCGCCGACCAGCTGGGCGACATCGTCTTCGTGGAGCTGCCCGCGGCGGGCAAGGCGCTCGACGCGGGCGTGCCATTCGGTGTCGTCGAGTCGGTCAAGGCCGTGAGCGACCTGCTCGCCCCGGTGACCGGCGAGGTCATCGGCAGCAACGAGGCCCTGGCGGGCGCCCCGGAGCTCGTGAACAGCGATCCCTACGGGGAGGGCTGGATGCTGCGGATCCGGCTCGCCGATGCGGCAGCGGTTGAGGGGCTCCTCGACCCGGCCGCCTACGAGCAGCTCGTCGCCGAGGGCTGATCCCATGCCGTACGGCCTGCACGCGGCCGACGATCGGGCGCGGATGCTCGAGACGATCGGCATCGACACCGTTGACGCCCTGTACGAGGACATCCCGGAGGGGCTCCGCGCAGGCCCGCTGCACCTGGACGAGCCGGAGCCCGAGCTGCTGCTCACGGCCCGGCTACAGGCGCTGGCCGGCCGCAACCGGGTCGACCTCGCCTCGTTCCTCGGTGCGGGTGCCTACCGCCACTGGACCCCCGCGGTCGTGGACCAGATGCTGCTCCGCGGGGAGTGGTACACCGCGTACACGCCGTACCAGCCCGAGGTATCCCAGGGCACGCTCCAGAGCATCTACGAGTACCAGAGCCTGCTCGCCGAGCTGACCGGTCTCGACGTCGTCTCCGCCTCGCACTACGACGGCGGCGCCGCGACGGCCGAGGCGGCCCTCATGACCTGCCGCCAGACGAAGCGCGACCGCCTGCTCGTCTCGCGTGCGGTTCACCCGCACTACCGCCAGACGCTCGCGACGTACGCGGAGGGCGCGGGCCTCGAGGTCGACGACCTGCCGCTGGTCGCGGATGGGCCCGCCGCGGGCACGACGGATCTCGCGGCGCTCGAGCGGCTCCTGGCCGAGACGGACCGGCCGGTGGCCGGCGTCGTCGCGGCGCAGCCAAACGTCCTCGGCCTGCTCGAGGCCATGCCCGAGATCGGGCGTCTCGCGCACGCGGCCGGGGCGCTGTTCGTCGCCGTCATCGAGCCCGTCTCGCTCGCGGTCCTCGCGCCGCCCGCCGAGTACGGCGCGGACATCGCGTGTGGCGAGGGCCAGCCTCTCGGCATCCCCCTGGGCTACGGCGGCCCCTACCTCGGCATCGTGGCCTGCACGGACCCGCTGGTCCGCCAGATCCCGGGCCGGCTCGTGGGCATGACGCAGGACCTCGACGGGAAGCGCGCGTTCGTCATGACGATGCGCGCGCGCGAGCAGGACATCCGTCGCGAGCGGGCGGCATCCAACATCTGCACCAACCAGGCGCTGCTCGCGCTCGCCGCGTCCATCTACCTCTCCGCGATCGGGCCGCACGGGCTGCGCGACGTCGCGGCGACCGGCGCCTCGCGCGCGACGGAGCTCGAGCGTGCCCTCGCGGCCGCGGGCGCCCCGCGCGTCCACGAGGGCCCATTCCTCAACGAGCTCGTCGTCCGGGTTCCGGACGCACGGGCCGTCCACGCCCGCCTGCTGGACCGCGGCGTCCTCGCCGGGATCCCGACGGCGGACCTCATGCCCGACGAGCCGTCGCTCGCGGACGGGCTCCTCGTGTGCGCGACGGAGGTGACGACGAGCGACGAGATCGAGCGCTTTGCGGCCGCCCTCGCCGCCGAGCTGGCCGGCCTGGCCGTGGGAGGTGCGGCGTGAGCGTCGTGGGCGAGAAACTCCAGCGAACCATCTTCGAGCGCAGCGCCCCCGGGCGCGGCGGCGGCAAGATCCCGCACCCGCCCGCGGACGCCCTGGACCGGATCCCGGCCGGCGCCCTGCGCGTGACCCCGGCGGCCCTCCCCGAGCTCGCCGAACCCGAGGTCACCCGCCACTTCGTGAACCTGTCGGCGCTGAACTACTCCGTGGACACGGGCTTCTACCCGCTGGGCTCGTGCACGATGAAGTACAACCCCAAGCTCAACGAGTGGGCGGCGCGCCTGCCCGGCTTCGCGAACCTGCACCCGATGGCGCCGGACGCGGTCAGCCAGGGCACGCTCCAGCTCCTCTGGGAGCTCGAGGAGATGCTGGCCGAGATCAGCGGCATGGACGCGGTGACCCTCCAGCCCGCCGCGGGGGCCCACGGCGAGCTCACCGGCATCCTCATGATCCGGGCCTACCACCGCTCGCGCGGCGACCTGGCCCGTGACGAGGTGCTGGTGCCGGACTCCAGCCACGGCACGAACCCGGCGACGGCGACGATGGCCGGCTTCCGCACGGTCACCATCCCCTCCGCGCCCGACGGCGGCGTCGACATCGACGCGTTCACGGCGGCCCTCGGCACGAAGACCGCGGCGATCATGATCACGAACCCCAGCACGCTCGGCCTGTTCGAGCGGCGGATCGGCGAGCTGCTCGAGGCAACCCACGCCGCGGGCGCCCTCGCGTACATGGACGGCGCGAACCTCAACGCCGTCATGGGCCGCTTCCGGCCGGGCGAGGCCGGGTTCGACGTGATGCACTTCAACACCCACAAGACGTTCAGCACGCCGCACGGCGGCGGCGGCCCCGGCGCCGGTCCCGTTGGCGTCCGGAAGGTCCTGGAGCCGTTCCTGCCGGCGCCGCGCGTGATCCGCGAGGATGACGGGACGTTCCGGCTCGAGAGGCTGGGGGAGCGGCCGACCTCCATCGGCCGGATGCGTTCGTTCTTCGGCAGCACGGGCGTCCTGGTGCGCGCCTATGCGTACATCCGCGCCCACGGCGGCTCCGGGCTGCGCGAGGTGAGCGACGACGCGGTCCTCGCCGCCAACTACCTCAAGGCCCGGCTCCGCGACACCTATACGGTGCCGTTCGACCGGCCGTGCAAGCACGAGTTCGTGGCCTCGGCCGCGGACATCAAGCACCGGACGGGCGTTCGGACCCTCGACATCGCGAAGCGGCTGATCGACAAGGGCTACCACCCGCCGACGATCTACTTCCCGCTGACGGTCGAGGAGGCCATGCTGATCGAGCCGACCGAGACCGAGTCGCTCGAGACCCTCGACGCCTTTGCCGACGCGATGATCGAGATCGCCCACGAGGCCGACACGGACCCGGAGCTCGTGAAATCCGCCCCGCACGTCGCGCCGGTCCGGCGGCTCGACGAGGCCACCGCGGCGCGCCAGCCGAACCTGCGCTGGCGGGGGATGACCGGAGCCCAGACACCCTGTCCGGACTGAACGCGGACAAGCCCCGTTGAACCCTTCGCGTGGTCGAGGCGTACTGTAGGCACAAGGGAGCGCCGGCGCGCACGAGGTACCCAGCATCAACGGCGAGACCAGACCGATCGCGGCCGATGCCGACCTCATCCGCAGGATGGCGGACGAGGACGACCTCGACGCCTTCGCCATCCTGTTCGAGAAGTACCGCGTCCCGGTGTACCGGGCCGCGCTCGCGCTGACCGGCGACCACGGCGCCTCGGAAGAGGTCGTCATGGACACGTTCGGGCGCGCCTACATCCACCGGCGCCGCCTGCGCACGGACATCTCGCCGCTGCCCTGGCTGCACAAGGTCGCCCTCAACCTGTGCTACTCGCGGCTCGGGCGTCGCCGCCTGCCCAGCGTGCCTGTCACGGACCTCCTCGCGGAGCGCCTCGCGGACGCGACCGCCGGGCCCGCCACGAACGCGGAGTGGGCGGAGCTGCGGGTCATCGTGCGCGCGGGGATCGTGGGCCTCTCGGAGAAGCACCAGGCCGTGGTCGTCCTGTACTACCTCGAGGGCCGCTCGCTCCTGGAGACCGCCGACGCGCTGGGGCTGCCGCTGGGCACGGTCAAGAGCCGCCTCCACCACGCGCTGCGCGACCTGCGCACCCGGCTCGCCGCGGACCGGCGGTTCGGCGGGGCGTGGGGCGACGCCGACGCCGGGACTGTCGTGCCCGACCGCGCCGAGGCCGAGCCGTGAGCCGGACGCCGTTGGCGTGCCGGACCCATCGCCAGGTGCTGGTCGACCTGGTGGACCACCGGGAGCGGGGGGCGGGGACCGCGGCCGCCCTGGACCACCTCGACATGTGCGAGTCGTGCGAGCGCGAGATCACCGAGCTCGCCCTCACGATCGCCGCCCTGCGCCGGGCCGGCGCCGCCTACCGGGCCCTCGCGGTGCCGGACGCCCCACGCGCCGCCGTGGTCGCCAGGGCGGCCAGGCAGCGGCACCGCCCGTGGTCGTGGCGGATGCAGCTGAGCGGCCTCGTGACGAGCGCCGCGATCGCAGCGCTCCTGGTGGCGCCCCACGTCGGCCTCATGCCGCAGCGGCCGGCCCCGGATCGCCCGCAGGTCCCTGCGGGAATCGTCTCCTGGCAGGCGGTCGAGCACCGTCTCGCCATCTCCCCCGACGTTGCCCCCGTGGCCTCGGTGCGGTCTCTGCCGCCCCGCTACCCGGAGGGCCTGACCAGGCCCTGGAAGGAGGTGCCCTCCACCGACGCCGCCGCACGCGAGCTCGAACCCTCCTGAGGCGCTGGGACCGGTTCCGGCCCAACGCCATGTGACTTGGATTTGACGACTCGCACCACGGTAAGCGATCTTTGCCCGAGCGCAGCCCGATCGGCCGCTGCACGTGAGCGCCTGCCCACGTCTCGGAGCGCGGAACGGACCCCAGTCCGTGACGCTCGATGAGAACCCGGCCGAACGCCCTGCGAGGGAGCAATTCAACTATCCAGGACCCCACGCAGCTTGGAGGAGCCTTGATGCGGAAACTGGTGGGCCTGTTCGCCGGTGCGGCCATTTTGGTCGCAGCGTGCGGCGGCACCAGCACCACCCCGGCGCCGGCCACGACCGCGCCTTCGACGGCGCCGGCCACGGTAGCCCCGGCCAGCCAGCCGGCTTCGGAGGCGCCGTCCGCCTCGGAGGCCCCTGCTGAAGTCGACCTGTTCGGAAGCACCTACGCGCCCGAGGCGGGCGCGACCGGTGGCACGATCATCATCGGCGACTGGCAGGAAGCCACGCAGTTCAACCCGTTCTACCTGACCCAGGTCACCGAGGCCAACGTCGCCTCGCTGGTATGGCACACCCTGCTGACGATCAGCAGCGACTTCCGGTACGTCCCGCAGCTCGCGGCCGAGCCGGTCCCGACGACCGCCAACGGCGGCGTCAAGGTCCCCGGCGACGCCGGTGACGCCATGACCGTCACCTGGAAGCTGCGCCCCAGCCTCAAGTGGTCCGACGGCCAGCCCCTCACCTGCGACGACTTCAAGTACTCGTGGGAGTGGGTGAACAACAAGGACAACACCGGCGTCGTCACCGCGGGCTGGGAGAACATCAAGAACTTCGAGTGCGCGTCCGACACGGACATGATCTGGCACTTCGACGCGATCTACGAGGGCTACCTGACGCTGGCGGTCGCGCCGCTTCCGCGCCACTACCTCAAGGACATCCCCGTCGCCGACCAGGTCAAGGGCTCGGGCTTCAGTGTCGACTCGATCGCGAAGCTGCCGGTCTCCGGCCCCTTCAAGTTCGAGTCCGTCACGCCCCAGGCCGAACTTCGCCTCGCCCGCAATGACAATTTCCAGAACGCGCGCAACGGCGACAAGCCGGCGAACCTGGACAGTGTCATCTTCAAGTGGTATGGCGATCCCGATGCCATGATCGCGGGCTTCCGCGGTGGTGAGATCGACGTCGCCTTCGACCTCGCGGACAGCGACATCCCGAAGGTCCAGGACCTCGGCGAGCAGGTCGCGGCCATCCCGGCCCTCCTGTACGAGTTCCTGCGCCCGAACTGGTCCGCCAAGGCCGATTTCGACGAGTCGATCAAGAACGGTGGCTGCTCGCGCAACGCGGCGGTCCAGGGCCGTGGCACCGAGTGCCCGGCGTCCGACCCGGCGATCCGCCAGGCCATCGCCTACGCGATCGACAAGATCGAGATCAACGCGCGCCTCCTCGGCGGCAACGCCCAGGTCGCGAACACCAACATCAGCCCGGCGGCGTGGTTCTATGCCGACCAGGCTCCGATCAACTACGACCCGGAGCAGGCCAAGAAGATCCTGGCCGACGGCGGCTGGGCGGACTCCAACGGTGACGGCTTCGTTGAGAAGGACGGCACCACGGCGAAGATCGAGCTCTGCACGACCACCCGCCAGGTCCGCCAGGACACCCTCGCCCTGATCAGCGCCTGGCTGAAGGCGGTCGGCATCGACTCCGTCATCAACCCGGTGGCGGCGTCGGACATCTTCGCCGACTACAACGAGGCGACGCTCGACACCCCGTGCGCCCTCTCGACCAGCAACTTCGACGTCGCTGAGCACGCGTTCAGCTCCTCGATCGATCCGCTGGGCAACTATTTCAGCTACCACAGCAGCCAGTTCCACCCGACGGGTGCGAACGACGCTCGCGTCAAGGACACCGACGTCGACAAGGCCATGGACGATGTCAAGAACAACGTCGACTTCCTGCTGATCCGTGACGCCATGGCGACCTTCCAGACGGTCTACGTCGAGAAGACGGTCGAGATCCCGCTCTACTACCGCAAGAACGTGGAGCTTGCCGGTCCGCGCATCGGCAACTACTTCGCGAACGGCACCCAGGTCGGTTCGACCTGGAACGGCGAGGACTGGTTCGCGAAGAACTAGCCCGAGCCCCTGGCTCGCGATACCTCGACGGGGCGCCCGGCACCCGGGCGCCCCGGCGTTCTGCCCCGCACCGTTTGGCGCCAGGGGGTACGGTCGCGCAACCATAGGACGGGGCAGCCGGGAACGTCCCCAGTGCAC
>JANNHX010000264.1:0-1629 GCA_031404615.1 Chloroflexota bacterium | reverse complement strand
CGCGCGAGGCCGCGAGTGGGTTGCGCAGCTCGAGGCGATGATCCAGCAGATCTCCACCCAGGCGGCGCCGGTCGCCCGGCAGGTCGGGGCCAAGGCCGCCGAGCTTGCCGCGATCGCCGCCGTCAAGGCGGGCCCCGCCGCCCACAGGGCCGCGGATTTCACGACCGACTACGGCCAGCGGTTCGCCGAGAAGGCCCAGTCCGTGGCCGCGGAGCTCCGGGCGCACGACGGCACGACCGCCCATGCCGCGCCGGACGCCACCACGGACGCGACGCCGGAGCCCGCCCCCGAGGACACCGCCGGCAGCGGCCTCTGACCTGCGCGGATCCGCCGGCCTGCCGCGGACCCCACGCACCGCAACGACCGCCCGCCCCTCGGGGGCGGGCTGGTCGTTGGCTATACTCCCCGACGATATGAGCGTCAAACCCATCGTCCTGCTCGGTGACCCGCGCCTACGCCTCAAGGGCGAGACCGTGGGCAGCTTTGGCAAGTACCTCCACGAGCTCCTCGACGACCTCACGGACTCGATGCGCCATGCCCCGGTCGTCGGCCTCGCCGCTCCGCAGCTGGGCGAGGCCGTGCGCTGCTGCGTCATCGAGGTCGAGGGCACCCTCCACGAGCTCGTGAACCCCGAGATCGTGCGTGCCCACGGCGACGACCGCGACCTCGAGGGCTGCCTCTCGATCCCGGGCTACGTGGCCTACGTCACCCGGCACGAGAAGGTCTGGGTCGTGGCGCAGAACCGCGTCGGCAGGAAGATCAGGATCGCGGGCTCCGGTCTCCTCGGCCGGGCCCTTCAGCATGAGCTGGATCACCTGCAGGGCAAGCTCTACATCGACTACCTCGACTCGATGGAGGAGCTGATCCCGGTCGGGAAGGGGAGCGGCGACGACGCGGAGGTCCGCGCGGCCACGAGCGCCCTGGCGTGAATCCTCCGACCGATGGCCTCCATCGAGCGGCCTCGGTCGTCGGAGCGTCCGTCGCAGTTCGCGTCCGGACCGTCTACCTCGGCAGCGGCGGCTTCGGGGCGCCCGCCCTTCGCCGGTTGGCTGCGCACCCGGCCATCGAGCTCGTCGGCATCGTCACCGCGCCGCCGCGCCCCGTCGGGCGCAGGCAGGTCCTCACCCAGACGCCGATCGGCGCGCTCGCCACGGAGCTTGGGCTGGGCCCGATCCTGACGCCGGTCCGACTCCGTGCCCCCGAATCGATCGCCGCGATCCTTGCCCTCGAGCCCGGGCTCGCCGTCCTCGCCGACTACGGGCAGATCGTGCCGCCCGAGCTGCTGGACCTGCCGCATGGCGCGCTCAACCTCCATCCCTCCGCGCTGCCCCGGTGGCGCGGCGCGGCTCCCGTCCCGGCGACGATCCTCGCGGGCGACCCCGCGACGGCCGTGGGCCTGATGCGCATGGACGCGGGGCTCGACACGGGACCCGTCGTCGCGCGCGTGGACGTGCCCCTGTCGGGCGACGAGCGCGCGCCGGACCTCGAGCTGCGCCTTGCCCAGATCGCCGGGGAGCTGCTGGACCGGAGCCTCTCCCCGTGGCTGCGCGGCGAGCTCACCGCCCAGCCCCAGCCCGCCGAGGGCATCGAGCTCACCCGGCCGCTGCGCCGCGAGGACGGTCGGCTGGA
>JANNHX010000263.1:0-9876 GCA_031404615.1 Chloroflexota bacterium | reverse complement strand
CTGGTCGCGTACGCCGACGATGTTGGGAGCCTCGTCGTGGTCCCGGCGGATGTGGCGGCTTCGGTTCGGTTCGAGGAGGGGCGTCTCAGCGGGTCGAGCGGCTGCAACCGGTACGCCGGCGAGGGGGCCATCACCATTGGGCCGCTCGCGACCACCCGCCGCATGTGCCCCGGCCCGGACGGGCTGCTGGAGCAGGAGGCCGCGTTCCTCGCGGCGATGGGTCGCGTGGCAACGTGGCGGATCGACGGGCTGCGGCTCGAGCTGTGCGCCGCTGACGGCGCGCTCCTGGTCTCGTTCCGGGCCGGCTGAGCCCGGACACGCGCGAACCGGCGGAGGGGACGCTCCGCCGGTCCGGGGAGTTGCGCGCCCGGGTGCCAGCCCCGGGATGGGACGGTCAGGCGCGGACGGGAACCCGGTCCGAGCCCGTGGACTCGGCGCCCTTGGAGTCACCCGACATGATCCAGCGCCGGAACCCGGCGGGGAAGCGGGCGGCCAGGGCTCCGTCGAGGCCGTAGTAGCGCCCGGCCCCGAGGCCGGTGAGGGTGAGACAGATCAGCGCGTAGGCGAGATGCTGGTTGACGATGCCGTAGGCGAAGTCCCAGGCGGCGAAGAAGAAGAACGTCATCATCAGCGCGCCCATCGTGGCGCCGAAGCGCGTGAACAGCCCGAAGATCAGGCTGATTCCGATTCCGATCCGGCCCAGGGGCACGAGGCTGTTGATGAGGCCCATCAGCGGCGCGTTGCCTGCCAGCGCGAGCCACAGCCCGTGGGTGGGGTTGAAGTCCGTGCCCTCGGCGACCTCGCCGGAGACGAACGGCCAGCCGAGCGTCCCGGCCGTCGCGAACTTGAGGAAGCCGCCCGCATCGAACGGCGCAGGGGCAAGGAGCTTCTCCAGCCCCGCCCACAGGAAGATGATCCCGACCATGATCCGCAGCAGCGCGACACCGCGCTGGTGAATCGCTCCCGTGATCTCCACGGCACGTTCCTCCACGACCCCTCCGTCCGGCGGAAGCCACCGGCGGGACCTCATGCAGGGTCAACGACGACATCCGGACTGCCCGGGCCAGGTTGCCCGTTGCGGTCCGACTGGCCCATGCAGCACGGGCCACTAGGAGGACAACAGCGACCCCAGTACCGACACCGATCCGGGTAGGCTTCGGGGGTGGACAAGACCGCCGACACCTCCGCGACCACCGGGCGGGCGGGCCCGGCAGGCCTCGTCGGGCGCCTGTCGGCATGGCTGGGCGCGGCGCCCGCGTACCCCGCCGGCGCCGGTGACCTGCGGACGGTGTCGCTGCTGGGCTTGAGCCTGCCCGTGCGCGCCACCGTGGCCGTGATCGCCGTGTCGCTGATCCTGCTGCTCGACTACCACGGGCGCATCGACGGGCTCGTCGAGGCGATGTTGGGGCCGTTCGCGGAGACGGCGGTAGGCGCCAAGCGCGTCCAGGCGATCGGGCGGTTCCTGCTCCTGGGCCTGGTGCCGCTCGCAATCGTCGTGCTCGTGCTGCGGGACCGGCCGTCGCGCTACGGGTTGCGGCTTGGGGACTGGCGGGCCGGAATCGCCATTGCGCTGGGCGGCATCGCGCTCATGACGGTCGTGATCCTGGCCCTCGTCCGGCTGCCGGACTTCACCGCCTACTACGCGCCGCAGGCGGCCCCGTGGCCGCAGGTCGTGCTCACCACGGCCCTCGAGGTCATCCCGGCGGAGTTCTTCTTCCGGGGCTTCCTGCTGTTCGCGCTGCTGCGGATCGCCGGCCCCGTGGCCGTCGTCGTCGCGACGATGCCGTTCGCCTTCGTCCACCTGGGCAAGCCCGAGTACGAGACGCTCAGCACGCTGGCCGGCGGGCTGCTGTACGGGTGGCTGGACTGGCGGACAGGCTCGGTGCTCTGGAGTGGCCTCGCCCACACCGTCATCCTCTCGATCGCGGTCTTCGCTGCGGGGGCGGCCGGCGGCCTCCCCGGCGCCTGACGCGTCCGAGGCCGAGCCCGCCTGCCGGACCGGGCCGCTGGGCGGCACGCTCGGGTGTGGGGCCGTATCCTCGGCGCATGCCCCGTGACGACGCCCCCAACGAGATCATCGCCCTGGCCGACGCCCGTGCCGACGCCCGCCGCGCCCGCGACTGGGCGAGGGCGGACGAGCTGCTCGCAACGATCGGCGCCGCCGGCTGGAAGG
Source organism: Chloroflexota bacterium (assembly GCA_031404615.1). Taxonomy (GTDB): domain Bacteria; phylum Chloroflexota; class Limnocylindria; order Limnocylindrales; family CSP1-4; genus CAIXZV01. The sequence goes on along the minus strand of JANNHX010000263.1, from coordinate 7,703 downwards.
TCGTCGACAGCGGCACGATGTACGACCTCGTGCGTGCCGCTGCCCCCGACGTCGCCGATGCCGGGGTCGTCCGGTACGGCTCGAGCGCCTCCGTGCCGTCGCGGCTCGAGGCGTCGCCCGTCGGGGTCGCCTCGGTCGTGCTCGTCGCCACCGACTGGCCGGACGACCTCGCGCGTGCCCACCGCGCACTCGTGGAGCACTCGCCGGACGGGACCCAGCTGGTCGTCGTCGCCAACGCGCCGTCCGGGCCCCAGGCGGCCGCCCTGGAAGGGCTCGACGCGACGAACCCGGGCGCGCCCGGCGTCATGACGGAGATCGTCTGGGCCTCGTCCCGCCTCGGCTGGGCGGCCGCCCTCAACGCGGGCATCCGCCGCGCCGCGGCGCCGGTCGTCGTGCTGCTGGACACCAGCGTCGAGCCGGCGGGGGACCTGGTCGGCGCGCTCCTGGCGGCGCTCGCCGACGACACGGTCGCCGTCGTCGGGCCGTTCGGGCTGGTGTCGGAGGACCTGCGCCGGTTTGATGCGGCCCCGGACGGCGTCGCCGACGTGGACGCGATCGAGGGCTACGCTCTCGCATTCCGGCGAGCGGACTACGTGGCACGCGGCCCCCTCGACGAGCACTTCGTGTTCTACCGCAACCTCGACATCTGGTGGAGCCTCGTGCTGCGTGACCAGGCCAAGGACGCCGACGAGGACGCGCCGCCCCGGCGGGCGGTCCGGGTTCCGGCGGTCGCGGTGACGCGACACCCGCATCGCGGGTGGGCGAGCCTGCCCGGTGACGAGCGCGACCGGCTGTCCAAGAAGAACTTCTACCGCGTCCTCAAGCGATTCGCGACGCGCCGCGACCTCCTCGTTGCGGCCTCCCGGGACCAGGCGCGAAGATTCGCCTGACACCGCCCATAACAAACCGGGGCGAGCCCCGTTATCCAGACAGAGGCCTCGCAGGCAATCATCGTTCCCCCGGCGGTGTGGCACGGCGAGGCCTCACTTTCTGCCCGGAACCCGGCGCCATGGCCGCCGGCGGGGCTCCCCGGCGCCCGCCCGTATACTCGCCGCGTGCGTCGTTGGGTCCGCATCGTGGCACTGCTGGTCGGGTTCTCCGGCCAGGACGTCCCGTGGTCGCCCGGACCGCATCCCGATCCCGGATGAGCGGCTGCTGGATCCCCGGCGACGCGACCCCGGGACTCCCGGAGGGGGCCTGGTGGAACTTGACCTGATCGAACCCGCGCCCGAGACACCGCCGTCACGCCGGCGCCGGGTCGTCCTCGGCGGGATCGCCGTCCTCGTGGCGGCCGCGCTGCTCGCCAGCGCCTGGCCCGACGGCCCCCGACCCGTGGCGCCGTCGCCGGCCGTGGCCGCGGACACCGATACCGTCACCATCGTCGCGGGCGCCCCGGCATCCATCGACCCCGCCAAGCACGGCGACCTCGGCAGCGCCTCCTACGTGAGCCAGCTCTACGAGACGCTGACAGCGGTGGACCCCAACCTCGTGATCCGCCCGGCCCTCGCCGAGTCCTGGGCCATCGCGGACGGCGGTCGCCAGGTGACGTTCACCCTGCGCCCCGACCTCACGTTCAGCGACGGCTCCGCGCTCCGTGCCGAGGATGTCGTGCGCAGCTGGCGCCGCCTGTTCCTGCCGGGCGACCCGTCGCCGCTGGCCTCGCTGGTCGCGGAGATCAAGGGCGCCCGCGACCTGCTCACGGGCGCCAGCTCCGACGTCGCGTCGCTCGGGGTGCGTGCCGACGGCGACCGCACGGTGATCGTGGACCTCGAGCGCGGTGGCGGCGACCTGCCGGCCATCGTGTCGGGCGCCCCGTTCGCGGTCGTGCCCCCGTCCGCCGGCGACGCGGAGATCACCCCGGATCCGGGCAACTTCGTCGGCAGCGGCGGCTACACGCTCGAGCGGGTGGACCCGAACGCCTTCGAGCTCAAGGCCAACCCGAACTACTGGGCGGGCAAGCCCGCGATCGAGACCGTCCGGATGCTCACGACGCTCGACGGCGCGAGCCCGGTCGACGCCTTCGTGGCCGGCGACGTGGACGTCGCCCCGATCGGCTCCTTCGACGCCGGCTGGATCGCGTATGACAAGGTCCTGGGATCATCGCTCCGCAGCGACCCATCGCTGTCGGTGACGTACTACGGCTTCGACACCAACCAGGCGCCGTTCGACGACGTGCGGGTCCGCCAGGCCTTTGCGCAGGCCGTGGACTGGCGGCGCCTCGCGGCCCTCGACGAGCCCGGCTCGACCGTCCCGGCGACGGGCATGGTCCCGGCCGGCATCCCCGGCACGCCCGAGGGTGACTACATCCCGAGGTTCGACCCCGCCGGGGCCCGGGAGCTGCTCGCGCAGGCGGGCTTCGCCGACGGCAAGGCCCTCGGCCCGATCTCGTTCATCGCCAACGGCGGCGGGTACGACGGTGGGATCATCGCGATGCTGGAGGAGAATCTGGGCGTCGACATCGACTACGCGACGATGGAGTTCGGGACGTACCAGGACCGCCTGGCCATGGACCCGCCACAGTTGTGGAGCATCTCGTGGGTCGCGGACTACCCGGGCCCCAACGACTTCCTCGGCGTGCTGCTCGGCACGGGCTCCACGGCCAACCAGGGCGGCTGGGCGTCGGCGGCGTTCGACGACGCGATCGCGGAGGCGACCGGCGCCAGCGACCCGGCCACGGCGACCGCCGCCTATGCGGACGCGATGGCCATCGTGCGTGACGAGGTCCCCACGGTGCCCGTCTCGTACGGGACGTCCTTCTCGCTGGTCCGTGACGGCCTCCAGGGTGCCGCCCAGACAGGCACCGGGATCCTGCGTCTCGCGGGCCTGGCGTGGGGAGCGACCCGATGAGCACGATCCACCCGGCCCGGCTCCTCGCCCGGCTCCTCGCCTCGACCCTCCTCGCCGCCGCTGCGCTCCTGCCCGCGGCCGCCCCGTCCCTCGCGGCCGACGTCACGTTCGGCACGCCCGAGGCGAAGGCCGCCTACGGGCAGGGGATCACCTTCTCCGTGTCCATGACCGCGTCGGGGCAGCTCGACCGCCTCGAGCTCCGCCTCACCTACCCGGGCGCTTTGGGGCCGTTCGTGGAGGAGGTGCCCGTCGCGTCGGGCAAGACCCAGACCTACGAGCTCAAGGTGTCAGGCGGGGGCCACGTGGTTCCGAACACGACCATCGAGGCCGTCTGGGCCGCGGTCCCGGCCGGTGGTGCACCGCCGGTGCTCTCCGCGCCCGTGAACGTCCGCTACGCCGACACGGACCAGGAGTGGCGCACGATGAAGGGCGACCTCGTCGTCGTCCACTGGTATGCGGGCGACGAAGCCTTCGCGCGCAAGGCCCTGGCGATCGGCGACAAGGCCGTCAAGGAGACCGCCGAACTGCTCGGCGTCACGGAGACCGAGCCCATCGACTTCTTCATCTACGGCGACAGCACCGCGTTCCGCGCGGCGCTCGGCCCGGGCACCCGCGAGAACGTGGGCGGCCAGGCGCACGCCGACATCCGGACGCTGTTCGCCCTCATCGAGCCGTCCGCGATCAACGACAGCTGGGTCGGCGTCGTGATCCCGCACGAGCTCGTCCACCTCGTCTTTGACACGGCCGTCGAGAACCCCTACCGGTTCCCGCCCCGCTGGGTCAACGAGGGCCTCGCCGTCTACCTCTCAGAGGGCTACACGCCGACCGACCGGTCGTACGTGGGGGCCGCGGTGGACGCCAGGGAGCTGCTGCCCCTGACGGCGCTCACCGGCCAGTTCCCGACAGATCCCGACAAGACCTATCTCGCCTACGCCGAGGCCGTCTCCGCCATCGACCATCTCGTGAGCACGTACGGTGAGGACGCCCTGTTCGGCCTCATCGGCGCGTACAAGGACGGCCTGACCGACGACGAGGCGTTCACCAAGGCCGTCGGCAAGGATGTCGCGGCGTTCCAGGACGGCTGGCTCGGCGAGCTCGGCGCGGAGGCCCCGGTGGCCTACGGCCCGCAGTCGAACCCGACCGGCCCGCAGCCCCCCGGCTGGGACACGCCGGTCAACGGTGCCAACCCCGGCACGACCCCCGGCACGGCGACCGCGAAGCCCGGCGCCGCGAGCGCGAATCCTGCCACGTCCCCCGGAGCGGGCGCTCCCGTCGACGGTGGCTCAACCTCGGGTGGTGGCGGCGACACGCTTCTCATCGTCCTGGCCGTCGGCGGCGTGGTGCTCCTGGTGATCGTCGGCATGGTCATCGCGCGGCGGCGGGCCGCCGTGCCGTGAGCGCGATCACCGCCCGCGTCCGGGCGATCCCGAGCTGGCAGATCACCCTGGGCCTCGCGCTCCTGGGGCTCGGGTTCCTCATCGCGGCGCAGCTCGCGTCTGAGGGTCCGCGCATCCGCTACACGAGCCAGGAGCGCACGCCGCTCGTGGAGACGGCGCTCGACCTGCAGGCGCAGCAGGAGAGCCTCAAGACCCAGATCCTCGAGATCCGTGCCGACATCGGGCGCCTGGAGGAGACTGGCCAGGGCGGCGCGGCCGTCACCCAGGACCTCAACCGCCAGCTCGAGGCGGCGCGGATCGCCGCCGGGCTCACCGCGATGACCGGGCCGGGCCTCGTCATCCAGCTCTCAGACTCGTCCATCCCGGCCCCGGACGGCAACGACCGGGACTACCTCGTCGCGGGACGGGACGTGCTCGCCGTCGTCGAGGAGCTGTGGCTCGCCGGTGCCGAGTCGATCTCGGTGAACGGGGAGCGGGTGACCGCCGCGACCGCCGTCGTCGACATCGGCGGCTCGGTGCTCGTCAACTCCGCGTACATCACGGCCCCGTACGAGGTCCGGGCCATCGGCCCCGGGGACATGTTCGACCGCCTCACGCGCTCACCGGGGTTCGTCGACTTCATCCGCGCCCGCGCCGAGACATTCGGCATCGGTGTCGGCTATGCGGTCCAGGACGCGGTCGACCTGCCGGCGTATGCGGGCGCGGTCAGCCTGCGTCACGGGCGCGTCGACGCGAGCCCGATCCCGGTCGCGACACCGACCACGGACCCGTCGGTCGAGGTGCCCTGATGCGCCTGCGCGGTGGCCGAGTCGCCGTCTTCGTCGTCGCGATCCTGCTCGGCTTCCTCGCCGTGACCCAGTGGCGGTCGCAGGCGGCGAGCGACGGCCTCGCGGCGCTGTCCGTCCAGGAGCTGGGCGAGCTGGTGGCCAACCTCACGACCCGCAACAACCAGCTGCGGGACGAGATCCGGATCATCGAGCGCCAGCGGGACGCCGTGGCCGCGGCCGTGGAGCGCGGCGACTCGTCCGCGGTCCAGATCCGCTCGGACCTGAGCCGTGTCCTCGGCTGGTCAGGCGCGCTCGGCGTCACCGGAACCGGCGTCCGGGTGTTCATCGAGGGGCCACTCCCCGGCGACGCCGTCGGAGAGCTCATCAACGAGCTGCGCAACGCGGGCGCCGAGGCCGTCTCGATCGGGACGATCCGCGTCGTACCTGGCGTCGTCGTGACCGGCCCGGCCGGGACCCTCGTCGTGACCGGCATCCCGCTCGCGGACCCGCTGGAGCTGCTGGCGATCGGTGACCCCGAGAGCCTCAGCGGCTCCATGGCTCGCGCCGGCGGGCCCATCGCGCAGTTTGGGGCCCGTTTCCCGGACGTCACGATCACGGTGGACACGGCGGACCGGATCTCGCTGCCGCCCACGGACCGGGACCTCGGGCCGAAGCTCGGGCGGCCCCGGATCTGACCGGGTACCGGTGCCCGACCTGACCAGGTACCGGCGCCGCATGTGCCACCGGCCCCCTCTGCTACCCTCGGCCCGATGTCAGGCCACCCCGTCCTCGAGCTGTACCTGGGCGACGTCGTCCGGCTCCGGCGCCGCCACCCCTGCGGCGGCGAGACGTGGCTCGTGGACCGTCTCGGGGCGGACATCGGCCTGCGCTGCGAGACCTGTGGCCGGCACGTCCTCGTGGAGCGGCCCTCGCTGGAGCGGCGCATCGCCGGCTTCGTGCGCCGCGGCGATCCCGAGCTGAGCGCGGCGGTCGGGCCGGTGCGCCCGTGACGACCGCCGGGCCCGACGCCCTCGAGCTCCCGGGGGGCAGCGACGAGCCCCAGGAGCCGGAGGGCGCCTTCGCCGTCTTCCGCAACCGCCCGTTCCTGCTGCTCTGGCTCAGCCAGCTGTTCACGCAGATCGGCGGGAACATGGTCCTCTACGGCCTCACGGTCATCGTCGTCGAGGCCACCCGCTCGACGACCGCCAACAGCCTCCTGATCCTGTCCTTTCTCGTGCCGGCCGTCCTGTTCTCGGCCGTCGCCGGCGTGTACGTGGACCGGTTCGACAAGCGCGGCGTCCTGGTGGCGACCAACCTGCTGCGGACCGGACTGTTCGTGCTCCTCTGGCTCGCCGGCGCCAACGTGCTCGTGCTGATGGCGCTGAACATGCTGATCTCCACGGTCACGGTGTTCTTCGCCCCTGCCGAGGCGGCGATGATCCCCCAGGTCGTTCCGCGCTCGCAGCTGCTGGCCGCGAACGGCGTCTTCACCCTGACGCTCAACGCGGCCTTCGCCGTGGGCTTTGCGCTCCTCGGGCCCATCGTCGTCAACCTCCTGGGCGCGCCCGCGCTGATCCTCCTCGTGGCGGTGTGCTACCTCGTGGCGGCCGCGTTCTGCTGGACGCTGCCTCCGTCCCCGGCCGTGACCGCCGAGGCCGGCGCCATCACCGCCGATGCCGAGGAGGCGATGGGGTCCACGCTGGGCCAGCTTCGCGAGGGCATCGCCTTCATCAGGGTCAACCAGCGCATCAGCTGGTCGCTGCTCTACCTGGGCATCGCGGCCTCGCTCGTCGGCGTGCTGGGCGTCCTCGGCCCAGGGTTCGCGACCGAGTCGCTCGGCCTCGAGCCGAAGGACTTCGTCGTGGTGGTCCTGCCGCTGGGCTTCGGGATCGTCATGGGCATCCTGCTGCTCAACAACTTCGGACACCTGCTGCCGCGCCGTCGCCTCATCGAGGTCGGGCTGGTCGCCCTCGGGATTCTGCTGTTCATGATGGCGGCCGCCGGCCCCATCTCGCGCTTCCTGCAGAACGCGGAGCGGGCGGCAGGACTGGCCACGGCCCTGGCCGACTTCACGTCGCTGCTCTCGGTCGTCGTGCTCATCGCGATGCTCGCGGGGATCGCCTACGCGTTCGTCGCGATCCCTGCCCAGACGCAGCTCCAGGAAGACCTCCCGGAGGACGTGCGCGGTCGGCCGGGCGCCCACGCCACCGGAGGAACGGATGGCGCCGGCGTAAACCGTGAGCGGGCCCACATCGTAGCCCATGGTGGCGGTGATGGTGTTCTTCTTCTCCAAATCCGCGGACGGGTCGGACTTGCGGCCCACATGGAAAATATTTTCGCAGAAGGCGGCGAAGACGGGCTTCAGCCGCTCGAATGTCGCATCCTCTGCTCCCACCATCGTGTTGAGGCGGCCTTCCTCGGCGAGCGTGAGATCTGGGTTTCCGAGCGCGCCGACGTCGCGTCGCTCACCGATCGGTTCTTCTCCGACACGCGGCGCGTGCGCGGGCGCGTCGATGATGCGGATGCGCGCCTGTTGGTGTGGAGCGCGACCGATGCGCGCCTCGTCACGCAGGTGCGTCCGGACGCGGATGGGGGCTTCGCGTTCTCCGTTCCGCGCGGCGTCTACCGCCTCGACGTACTGGGTTCGGCCGGCGGCGAGACGCGGCAGTCGCTGCGGGTCGACGCGGGAGAC
>JANNHX010000262.1:0-2140 GCA_031404615.1 Chloroflexota bacterium | reverse complement strand
CCAGGTCTAGCCAGGCCGCTTCATCCGGCGCCGCTCCAGGCGGCGCCCGGGGGTACGGGAGCGACCCCGGTGCCTGCACCCTCCGCGCGGCGGACCGGCCCGGGGTCGTTCCGTGTCCGGGCGCCGAAACCCAATCGCAACCAGCGCGACGCCGGTTTGGGGATCGTGCGGCACGGGCACTGCGCGCACGATCCGGGTCCCCACGGATCAGGTCCCGGTCCGCCAGCCGCTCCGGCACCCGTTCCGGTCCGTCCGACAGGGAGAACAGCCGACATGACCTACCCCGCCTTCGACACCAGCGGCCTCAGCAGCGCGGTCGAGCCCAGGAACGGGCCGGTCACGTGCGCCTCCTGCGGCTGCCGCCTTGAGCGCTCCTCGGAGAGCCACGGCGCCTGGTTCCACTTCTCGCCGATGGCCGGCCGCGACGCCCGCGGCTGCAAGGTCGCCTGCGCGGACAGCGCGCACGACGCCGCGGGTCGCGCCGCGAGCTGATCGGCCGCCCGGCCCCGGAGCCGGGCACCCACCACACCGACACGGCCTCGGGCACGCCCCCGGGGCCGTTTCGATTCCCCGCTGACTGGCAGTCGGGCCGCGGAGCGGTGCCAAGGGGCATGGACCGGCCCGCGTTTGGCCAGGCATGGACCGGCCCCGGGCGGTCGAGCCGCGCCGGGGCCGGCGATCAGCGATGAGCGTGCGGGCCTACGCGGCCTCGTCCGCCTCGATGCGGTACCCGACCGAGCGCACCGCGACGATCCGCGGCCCGCCGACCGCCTCGAGCTTCGAGCGCAGCCGGGCCAGGTGGGGCTTGAGCCACAGCAGGTCGGGATCGGGCTCGGCCGGCCAGCCGGCCCGCGCCAGGCGGTGATGGGCGACGAGGTCCCCGCCCGCGCGGACAAGCGCCTCGAGCAGGCGGAACTCGGTGGGTGTCAGGCCCAGCGAGATCGCCCCGACGCGCGCCTCGTGACGGGCGGGCTCCAGGGCCAGCGACCCGGCGGTCAGGACGCCCGGGGCGCCGCCGTCGGACCCGCCGATGCGGCCCGTTCCCGCGAGGTCCACGCGGCGCATCACCGCGGAGATCCGGGCGAGGAGCTCCTGCTTGCCGAACGGCTTGACGAGGTAGTCGTCCGCACCGATCCCCAGGGCCTTGACCTTGGCGGCCTCGGAGCTCTCGCCGGACACGACGAGCACGGGCACGTTGCCCGACGCGCGCAACTGGCCGATGACGGTGAACCCGTCGGGGCCCGGCATCGCCAGGTCAAGCAGCACGAGATCCGGGCGCTCCTCGCGGAAGCGCTTCACGGCGGTGAGGCCGTCGTAGGCGGTGATGACCTGGTGGCCCTCGGTGCCCACCAGCGCGGTGATGGCTCCCACCATCGCGGGGTCGTCGTCCACGACCAGGATGCGGAGCGGTCTCGTACCGATCACCTCAGGGACCTCACTTTCAACGTCACGCGGCGACGGATGCCGGCAGGGCGAGCACGAAGCGCGCACCCCCCGACGGCGCCGGCTCGCACCACAACCGCCCCCGCATCGATTCCGCCAGGCGACGTGCCGCGTAGAGCCCGATACCGGACCCCCGCGCCGTCAACGTCTCACGGCGGGAATAGGGCTCGAAGATTCGCTCTCGCCACTCGGGTGGGATGCCCGGTCCCTCGTCGGAGACCGCGACGCGCACCACACCCTCGACGAGGGTCCATTCCAGCTCCACCCGCGTATCGGGCGGCGCGTACTTCACGGCGTTCTCCAGCAGGTGCTCCAGCACCTGTCGGAGGCGGGCCGGATCCGCCAGGACGTGCAGGCGCCGCGACCGCGCGATCCCGGGGCTGTGCCGGTGCAGCAGGGGGGCCACGTCCTCGAGGAGATCCTCGACGCATGAAATTGTGGACCTGCGGAAAGCGTGAACTGGTTGCAGAGAATCTGCAAATCATATACCTGATGGTGTATGTGGTTGAGCCTGTTCTTAGACGTGTTATTGGACATACGCCCTTGAAGTATCCTGTTATTGACTGCATGTCCGATCTCGAATCTCCACATGTCGTCCGACTCAGCGCAGTCAATCTCTTCAAGTAACGCTGCCCGGAAATATATTCCGCATTCATGGATTGTTCCGCGTTCGTGAACTGGCGATTTATTGAAGCTG
>JANNHX010000261.1:0-9449 GCA_031404615.1 Chloroflexota bacterium | reverse complement strand
TCGTGGCCCTCGCGTTGTTCCTCGACAGCGACGAGCTGGGCGACGTCGCGTCGGCCCTGGAGCTGATCGGCGAGCTCCGGCGGGCGGAGGGCTCCCCCGCGGGTGCGGCGCGGGCTTGGGGCTGCGCGGCGGCGCTCCGGGTCCGCGTCGGGGCCCCGTCCAACGCCCGTGACCGCGCTTGGTTCGCGACCGCGCTCGAGGAGGCGGCGGCGTTCATGGGCGCGGATGCGTTCGAGGCCGCCCTGAAGGCGGGACGCCGGGTAGACGCGCGATCGATCGCGGCCGAGCTGTCGGGACGGCCGGGCCACGGGTCCGCCGCCTGAGGCTCCGCGCCCGGCCCTCCGGCGCTACCCGGCTCGCGGAGTCCCCGCGGCGCCCGTGGTTCCTGGCCCGCCGCCATCGGCCGCGGGCAGCTCGGCGCGGAAGATCGCCCCACCCGCTTCGCCATTGCGGACGCCGATCCGCCCATCGTGGCGCTCCACGACCCAGCGCGCGATCGCGAGGCCGAGGCCCGTGCCGCCGGACGGGGCACCGGGCGCCCGGTAGAAGCGGTCGAAGACGTGCGGCATGTCCTCCGGGCGGAGGCCGGGCCCCTGGTCTGTGACCTCCAGGGCGGCCACCGGACCCTCGACGCGGACCCGGACGGTCACCGTCCCGCCACGCGGGCTGTGGCGGATCGCGTTGTCGACGAGGATCGTCACGATCTGGCGGATGCGCACCGGGTCACCGTCGAGCATCGCGGGCTCCGGGTCGACCTCGACCCGCACGCCCCGACCCTCGGCCATGCGCCCCAGCGAGGACGCCGCGTCGGATGCGACGTCGCCGAGGTCGAGGCTCACGCGGTCCATCGGCACGGCGCCAGAGTCCGTGCGGGCGAGCAGCAGCAGGTCGTCCACGAGCAGCGAGAGGTGGGCGACCTCCGCGTCGATGTCGTCGAGTGCCCCGGCGTCCTCGCCGAGCGGCCGGTCCCGGTGCCGGTTGAGGTGCTCCACCGACGAGCGGATGACGGTCAGCGGGGTCCGGAGCTCGTGGCTCGCGTCGGCTGCGAACTCGCGCTGGCGGCGGAGGGCGGTCCGCTGGGCCGCGAGCGAGGCCCGGATCGGGATGAGCGCCCGGCGGGCGTAGAGCGCCCCGAACCCGAACGACACCACGAGCACCCCGAGGCCGCCGATGAGCAGCACGGCGAGCAGCGCGTTGAGCGTCCCCACCTCGGTGGAGCGGTCCTGGAGCGCCTGGACGAAGTAGGTGTTGCCGTCGCGGGCGTCGACACGGACCGTGAGGATGCGGATCGGGACCACCGTGGGGTCGCCGGCTCCCGAAATCGTCAGCGTGGACAGCCGCACGTCCGACGCGGACTCCGCGGCGCGCGCCGCGGCGACGCCGTCGGGCTCCGGGAGCCCGTCCGGGATGACCTGGCCGCGCTCCCCGAAGTGGACCGGGCTGCCCGTGTCGTCGAACAGGTAGAGCAGCGTGTTGCCGTTCCCGAACAGGAAGCCCAGCTCGTCGCCCGGCTCGCGCCCGTTCCCCCCGTCCGGCGGGCCCTCGAGGAAGCGCGTGATCGCCTGGGTCCGCTGCTCGAGCTGGGTGACGGACGCCGACTCGAGGGTCCGTGCCGTGACCGTGTAGAGCGCCACGGCGAGCAGCGTGAGGATCGCCAGGGTGGAGAGCCCGCTCCATGCCACGAGGCGCCACCGGGTGCGCCGGATCAGCCGCGCCTCGTCCGCGAGGGCGGCCTGCTCAGCCCCGTCGTCCCGGGGATCGACCCGGAGGCCGTCAGCCATCCGCGAGTCGATAGCCCACGCCGCGCACGGTCTCGACCTGCGAGCCCGCGTCGCCGAGCTTGGTGCGCAGGTAATGGACGTAGGCGTCGACCGCGTTGGGGGTCACAGCGACGCTGAACGGCCAGGCGTGGTCCAGGAGCTGGTCGCGGGTCAGGGTCTGGCCGGCGTGGCGCAGGAGCGCCTCGAGCAGCGAGAACTCCCGCGGACTGAGGTCCACGCTGGCGCCGTTCACGGTCACCCGCCTGGCCGCCTCGTCGAGGGTGATGGCCCCGGCCGAGAGCCTGGGCTCCGCGCGCCTGGGCCCGGGCTCCGCGCGGCGCGCGAGGGCCCGCAGGCGTGCGGCCACCTCCGCGTACGCGAAGGGCTTCACGACGTAGTCGTCGGCACCGGCGTCGAGGCCGCTCACCCGGTCGTTGACGGTGTCGCGGGCGGTGAGCATCAGGATGCTCACGTCCACGCCGTCCGAGCGGATCCGGCGCGCCACGTCCAGGCCGGACATGTCGGGCAGGCCGATGTCGAGGATCACGGCGTCGAGGCCGTCGATGGCTCCCGCGAGCTCGATGCCGGTCCGTCCATCGGGCGCGTGCTCCACGACGTGGCGGTCCTCCTCGAGGAGGCGGGTCAGGGCGCGGGCGAGGCGCTCGTCATCCTCGACCAGGAGCAGGTGCATGCGGTGCCTCGTGGATCTGCCGGGGGTGCAGATGGTACGTCGTGGTTCCGTCCAGGCTGAACGTGATGACCGGGCCGGGGTCCGAATGGATCCTGTGGTGGGAGGGCTAGGCGCCCTGGCCTGCGGTGGCGCGGCTGATCAGGTCGGCCGCCTCGGAGATCGGGATCGCGAAGCCCAGGCCCTGGGCGCTGGACGCGACCGCGGTGTTGATGCCGATGACGGCGCCACCCGCGTCGAGGAGCGGCCCGCCGCTGTTGCCGGGGTTGATCGCGGCATCGGTCTGGATCAGGTTCTCGAGCGTCTCGGGACGCCCGCTGAGCTCGTCCTGGACGGTCACCGTGCGTCCGAGCCCGGACACGATCCCGCGGGTCACGGTCTCGGTGTAGGTGCCCAGCGGGCTGCCGATGGCGATGGCGGTCTCGCCGACCTTGATCGCGCCCGAGTCGCCGATGCGCGCGGCCGGGAGGTTCGTGGCGTCGACCTTGATCAGCGCCAGGTCCTTCGTGTCCGACTGCTCGACGAGCGTCGCCGGGAGGGTCTCGCCGCTGGCGAGCTCAACGGTGAGGCTGGAGCTGCCCTCGACGACGTGGCGGTTGGTGAGGATGTAGCCGTTCGCGCTGAGGATCACGCCGGAGCCGACGCCGCTCGCGGGAGCGCCGAACGGCGAGAACCCATCGGCGGAGATCCCGTCCGCGGTGATCGTGACCACCGACGGCGTGGCGGCTGCCACCATCTCGGTCAGGTCGACAGGGTTCACCGTGGTCGCGCCGGTCGTGGTCGCGGTGCCCACCGCGGGAACCGGGGCGGCCGTCGCGGCCGGGACGAGCTGGCGGACCGCGACGACGGTCCCTCCCGAGGCGAGGGCCGCGGAGAGCACGGCAGCGGTGAGCACAAGGCCGAGACCCCCTCGGCGGGGCTCGCGGGCGCGCTCGGCCGGGGGCGGCGGCGCGAAGTGCACGGGGGCCGGCGACCAGGTGGCCGGAGCGTCGGGGAGCGGCGCCGGGTCGGTGTCGGACGGAAGGAACGGCAAGGTCATGCGGGACGGTCCTGCGCGAGGAGTGGGGTCATTGCGGACCAGTCAAGCATCGGCCCCTGAGATCGACGTGAGAGCGGCCCCATCGGCCGGGCCGATGAGTGCGACCTGAGCGCCGGCCGACGGGTCAGCCCGCGCCGGCGCAGTCGTAGAGCGTGACGGACAGTCCCTCGACCCGGGTGCAGGCGCTCGTGACCCAGTCCGCCCGGTCGCCGGCCACGTTGCCCTGCCCGTCGCCGCCGAAGAACCCGCCCGGGCCGGCGGGCCCACCGAGCCCGCCCCGGCCACCGAGCAGCACGTAGCGGAGCCGGCCCTCTCGAACGGCGGCCCGAAGCTGCTCACGCGTGGGCGCAGGGTCGGAGCCCATGAAGCCGCCCATCGCCATCACCGGGACCCCCGAGGCGATCTGGAGCGGGCCCGCCTGGTTCGCCGAGGTCACCGCGACGAGCCACGTCTCACCATCGTGGTGCTCGAGCAGCCACGCGACCAGCGCGTCGTCCGTGCCCGCGGCGTCGCCCGGGAACCCGCTGGGGCCGCCGGCGACCCCACCCGCGAAGCCACCCCGCCCGCCGAAGGCACCCGTCTCGGGACCCGGCGCGGGGTCGCCGCCGGCGATCGCCTTGTCGACCGTCGCGACGCTGTACAGGAGCGGCCCGACCAGGATCGCCGCGAGGCCAACGCCGAGCGCGACGCGCCCGATGGCGGGGGCGCGCGGGTCTTCGGCAACGAACGAGGCGACGGCCAGGATCCCGGCCGCGGCTGCGACGAAGACCGCGCCCATGCCCACGCCGGGCCAGAAGTCGGGCGTCCGCTCCAGGACCTGCCAGGCCCACCACGTCGTCGCGACGAGGACTGCCGCGATGACGAGGCCCGCCCAGCGCACCCGTCCGCGTGCCCGCCACAGCTCGATGAGCCCACCGCCGGTCAGGGCGGCCGCCGCGGGCGCGATCGATACCGCGTAGTACGGGTGCGCGATGCCGCTCATGAGGCTGAAGACCACGACGTGGACCGCCGCCCACGCCCCCCAGAGCAGGAACGCGGCCCGTCGCGGGTCCGTGCGAGGCGCCCGCAGGCGAGAGGCCAGCCCCACGATCAGCCCGGCCGCGGCCGACGGCAGCAGCCAGCTGATCTGCCCGGCCCACTGCTCGTTGAACATGCGCAGCAGCCCCGGGCTGCCGCCGAAGCCTCCGCCCGGTCCCCCGCCGCGCCCACCGGGGGCCCCGCCGCCCCCACCGGGGTCGCCCCCGGCGCCGCCGAAGATCCGCCCGAGCCCGTCATAGCCCAGCACGAGGTCCATGGCCGTGTTGTTCGTGGACCCGCCGATGTACGGCCGCGAGGCGACCGGCGCGAGGTCCACGATCGCGATCCACCACGCGGAGGCCGCGAAGACCGTGACCACCGACGCGACCAGCACGCCCAGCCGCCTCAGGACGCTCCCGGGTGCCGCCACGAGCCAGGTCAGCGCGAATGCCGGCAGCACGAGGTACGCCTGGAGGTACTTGGTGAGGAACGCGAACCCCACGAGCACCGAGGCCAGGAGCGCCCAGCGCAGGCGCCCGCCCTCGAGGCCGCGGACCAGCGCCCAGGCCGCCGCCACGAGCAGCAGCGTCAGGACCGCTTCGGGGTTGTTGTAGCGGAACATCAGGGTCGCGGCCGGCGTGACGGCGAACGCGATGCCGGCAATCAGGGCCGCCTCGCGCCCGAGCTGCCGGCGGACCGCATCCCACAGGAACAGAACGGCCGCCACGCCCGCGAGCGCCTGGGGGAGCAGCACCGCGAACGGGCTCAGGCCCAGGAGCCGCACGGACAGCCCGGTGACCCAGAGCGCGACCGGGGGCTTGTCGACGGTGATGAAGCCGCCGGCGTCGAGCGCGCCGTAGAACCACGCGGACCAGTCCTGCGCGCCGGCCTGCGACGCCGCCGAATAGTAGGTGTTGGCGTAGCCGCTGACGGTCAGGTTCCAGAGGTAGAGGATGCCTGCGAGCACGACGAGCCCGACGGGCACGAGACGCCAGGCCGCGGCCCGCGCGCCCATCGTCACGCGGCCGACGCTGAGGGACGCATGAGACTCCGATCAGCCCCTGGTGAGCTGGAGCTGGAGCTCCATGACGCCGTTGTCCTCCACGGACAGGACGATCATGGACGACGGCGGGGTGATCGAGTAGTCGGCGAACGCGACGGGCAGCGAGCCCGCAATCGTGACCGCGCCACCCGCGAGTCGGGCCTGGAGCGGGATCTGCACGGACCTGGTCACGCCGTGGAGCGTCAGATCGCCGGTCGCGGTCACGTCCACGGTCGCGCCCTCGGCGGGGGCGGACCCGAGGTCCACGGGCGAGGTCAGCGTGAACGAGGCCGTGGGAAACTGGCCGGTCTCGAGGGCCTGCCGGTTGAGCTGGCCGTCGCGACGGTCGTCGTCGCTCTTGAGGCCCGTGAGGTCCGCGGTGAACTCGGCGGCCGTGATCGTCGTGCCGTCGATCGTGATGGAGCCCGTGACGTCGGGTGTGCGGCCGACCGCCGCGGTCGCGCCGATGCTGGCGAGGGTCTCCTTGACCCGGTACCCGACGAACGAGCCCGAGAAGTCGTCGAACGACCCGACGGACCCATCGACGGTCCAGGTGCCGGCGATGCCGTCACCCCCCGCGGCCGTCGAGGGGCCCGGGGCTGATTCAGTCGGGGCGTCGCTGGCGGGCGGGTCGGTCGCCGGTGCGTCCGAGGCGCCGGCGGCACGTGTGGCGGCCTCGGTGGGGGCCGCGGTCGCGGGGGTGGAGCTGCCGAGCGAGACCGGTGCCGGACCGGCCGGGCGGAAGAACAGGTACCAGGTGCCTCCCCCGGCGACGGCGAGGACAACGATGAGGACGATGGCGAGGATCAGGCCCCGGCGGGACGGAGCGGGCGTGCTGGTCATGGAGGCTCCCCGGGCGAGGTGGACGCGGCCCCGGCGCACGCATCGGCAGGCGCCGGAGGTTGCTCAGTCAACCGTTCGTATCTGAGAGGTTCCTGAGATTGCTCCCGGCCGGCGGACGCGTGGCCGACCGCTCCGGATCGTCAACCGCCGGCCTTGTACGGGTACGTGACCCAGTCATGGACGGTGTCCGCCCAGTGGTCCGGCACCCCGTCGACCCGCGATCGCCCCGGCTTGTAGTGGATCACCGCGGAGACCGGGTGGCCGCCGGCCGCGCGGACGCGGGCCATCACCTCGGTCATCGTCTCGCCGGTCTCCCAGACCTCGTCGACGACGAGCACACGCTGCCCCTCGAGCAGCGAGGCGTCCGGGAAGTGCCCGATCACCGGGGATGGGTGCGTCCCGCCCTCCGGCAGGTAGAAGATCGCGCCGGCGACGAGGATCTCGCGCAGGTCGAGGCGGTACGCGAGCATCCCGGCCGGGACGAGGCCGCCGCGCGTGATCGCGAGGACCAGGTCGTGGTCCCGGCCGACGCGCTGGGCGAGACGGGCGACGAGGCCGTCCAGGACCTCCCAGGTGACGACGAGCATGTCAGGCATGGCGCCCATCATCGCGGATGTCGCCCGGGTCGCGCGGCGCGTCAGCCCCCGGAGGCGGCGGTCGCGGCCGGCGAGGCCGACTCGCTGCCTGGGCGGATGTCCAGCACCCTGTCGATGTCGTGGCACAGGACGCAGGTGTTCTCCTCGCGGAGCGCGTGGTCGATGGGCAGTGCGCCCGCCTGCGTCGACTGGTGGCACGACCGGCAGGTCAGGGCCTGCGGGTCCGGGTGCGGCTTGGTGGGCGGCGGGGCCGGGTTCGGCTTGTGGCACAGCCAGCACTCGTCCTGGTTGCGCCCGACCATGCTCGACGGAAGGTGGGCCACCGACCCGTGACAGTCGAGGCAGGGCTTGCTGAGCTCGGCGTGCGCCTGGGTGATCGGCGGGCCGTCCGCGGCCACCTTGTGGCAGTTGAGGCACTCGCTCTCGACGATGCCCGCGTGACCCGGCGCCTTGCGGCCGAGGGTGTCGTTGGTGTGGCAGATCGCGCACGCCGTCCAGCCCTCGAGCTGGTGCCCGATGGCCGGGATCGGCTTGAGGTCGCTCGCGCCGCCCTTCTCGTGGCACAGCAGGCAGCTGTTGGAGGTCGGGATGTGGGCGAGGCCCATCTGCATCGTCTCGGGTGTCGGCGAGACCTCGGGCGCCAGCGACGCCTCGGCCGTCCCGCGCGCCGGGATGACCTTCAGCCAGTCGAGCACCATCGTGCCGGCGAGCAACGCCACCACCACGAGGTTCGCGAGGATCAGCAGCCGCAGCGTGCGGTCCAGCCGCGATCTCCTTGTCATGCCGTCGCCCCTGCCATTCGTCCGGTGGCGATGCCGCCGGTCCTTGGTGTCGCTGGAAGCCCGTCCATGCGGCGGAGCTCCGCCCGCACCGCGTCCATGGCGGCCGGCAGGGCGTGGTCCACGACGGGCGAGAGACGCACGCCGACTTCGATCTCGGCGACCTCGATGCCCACCATCGCGACGGGCTCCGGGAGCCAGGCCATGAGCCGCGCCACCGCGACCAGCTCGCCGATGGCGCTCGCCGCCTGCCCGTCCTGGTGACCGCCGGCGCTCACGATCGCGTCGCCGTAGAGCACGGACACCGTGCCCTCGGGGGCGCCGAGGCGCACCGCGTCGACCAGCACCACGCCGCGCGCCTCGGGCACGAACCGGAGCAGGTCCAGCCCCAGCGTCCCGCCGTCGACCAGCCGCGTGTCCGGCGGCAGGGCCAGCGGGTCGTGCTCCGCCATGGCGCGAAGGCCCTCGATCACCCGGACCCCGATCGCGTCGTCGCCCAGGAGGACGTTGCCCACCCCGATCGCGACCAGGGGCAGGGCCGGCGCGGTCACGGCTCGACCCGATCGAGCATCTCGGGGCCGCCGTCGCGCGACGCGACGACCTGGTGGCGGGTGGGGAACTTCCAGCCGCTGATGATGCTGGACACCAGCCCGTTGTGCTCGATGTGGTCCACGAGCATGCAGCTGTAGATGTGGAACAGGGCGATCGCAAGGATCAGCCACATCGCGAGGTGGTGGACCTGGCGCAGGAGCTGCGGGCCGAAGAGCTCCCGGAGCCAGCCGAAGAGCGTCGCGCCGGGCTCGGCACCCATCAGGCCGTCGAGCGCGAAGCCCGTGACGGTCTCGGTCAGGAGCAGGGCGAACAGGACCACGTAGGCGGTCGCGGCCAGCTGGTTGTGGCCGAGGACCTCGGGGATCTCCTTGCGCACGAAGCCGTAGAAGCCGGCCTGGCGGAAGAGCTCGGTGAACTGGAGCCTGTTCGTCGGGATGAACGCGGTCCAGCGGGCGAACCGGTTGCCGAACAGGAGGTAGACCGTCCGGACCAGACCCGAGACCAGGAAGATGAGGGCGGTGACGATGTGGATCAGCCGGATCGTGGACATGACCCCGCCGCCGGCGGGGATGAGGAACGGGTCCGCGATGTACCCGCCGGTGAGGCTCAGCACGACGATGCAGCCGGCCGTGATCCAGTGCGTGAGCCGCACGGGGACCTGCCAGATGTAGAGGCGGACACGCTGCCCGGGGTTCTCGACGTGGTGGGCATCGTGCGCGTCGTGGGCCGCGGCCTCGGGGTGGGCCTCCCCGGCCGGCGCCGGGTCGGCGGCCGGCGCGACCGGGCGCAGGGACTCCTGGGCGACGGTCATCGGGTGGCCTCCGGGGCGTGGGACGGGCTGCCGAGCGGGCCCGCGGCCCGGGGGTCGACGACGTGGGCGGCGCACGCGGCACAGGGGGCGAAGGAGTGGACGACCCGGAGGAGCTCCACGGGCCTGGCCGGGTCCGCGACCTCGACCTCGGCGAGCGCCGCCTCGATCGGTCCCGGCAGGCCGAGCGCGTCGCGCGGCGAGGCGTTCCACGTCGCCGAGGAACTCGCCGCCAAGATCGGGACCAAGCTGGTGTTCCCGCTCGTGTTCTGTTTGTTCCCGTCGTTCTTCGTTGTTGCCATCGGTCCGGCAGTCATACGCATCA
>JANNHX010000260.1:0-5574 GCA_031404615.1 Chloroflexota bacterium | reverse complement strand
CTCGCCTTTCGGTGAGCTGGTTTCGCTCTGCCAGGCGATGGGCCGAGTCCTGGACAATGACCTCCTCCCGCGGACATCCGTGCTGGCCGGGGGTACCGGCGGCGGCGCCCTGTCGCTCGACGCGACCACCGCTCCGTGACCACCGGCCGGCCAGACCGCGACCCGACGCGACCCGTCTACGTCATCAGCGTGGCCGCCAGCATCGTCAGCGTGCATCCGCGAACCCTGCGGATCTACGAGGACGAGGGCCTGGTCTGTCCGGCCCGCACGCCCACCAACATCCGCCTCTACTCCGAGGAGGACATCCGACGGATCCTGTGGATCCGCCACCTCACACGGGACCGCGGGGTGAACCTCGCGGGCGTCAAGACCCTGTTCGAGCTTGAGGAGCGGCTCGGCAAGCGGATCCTCGAGGCCCTCTATGACGAGGGGACCCGCGAAGCCGCGGCAGAACGCCAGAACGGGCGTGCCACCGGGACCACCGCCCCCGGCCCGGACGACGGTTCGGATCCTGCCCCTTGACCCATCCATTCCATCGCAACCCCCGACCACTCACCTCGAACCAGAACCGTCGCCGGATCTGCCCGGCCGGCATTCCAAGGAGACCCTGATGGCCAAGCGACCGTCCAAGGCGAAGGAGACAGAGCCCACGCCCGGAACCCCCGAGCTGCGTGAGCTGCCGCTCGTCGCCCTCCGCGAGACGGTCATCTTCCCGGAGATGAACGTCCCCCTCCAGGTGGGGCGCGAGAAGAGCGTCGCCGCGCTGAACGCCGCCACCGAGTCCGGCGGCCCGATCGCGCTCGTGACCCAGCGCCATCCCGAGCAGGAGGACATCGGCGACCCGTCCGAGCTGTACTCCGTCGGCACCATCGCCAAGATCGCCCAGGTCGTGCAGCTCCAGGACGGCACCGTCCGGGCCATCGTCCAGGGCCAGGGGCGTATCCGGGTCCACGGCTTCGCGCACACCGGCCCCTACCTGTCCGCGCTCGTCGAGGAGCTCCACGACGAGACGCCCACCGGTGTCGAGATCGCTGCCCTCGTCCGAAGCGTCCAGGCGCAGATCGAGCAGTACGTCGCCAACGGCGCGCCTGTCCCGCCTGAGGCCGCCATCGCCGCCCGCAACATCACCGAGCCCGGCCTCCTCGCCGACATGGTGGCGTACAGCCCCGACATGTCGACCGAACAGCGCCAGGAGCTCCTGGAGACCATCGACGTCGAGGAGCGGCTCAAGCTCGTCAGCACCTTCCTTGCCCGCCAGATCGAGATCCTCGAGCTCAAGGGGAAGATCCAGAGCGAGGTCAAGTCCGAGATGGACAAGACCCAGCGCGAGTACATCCTCCGCGAGCAGCTCAAGGCGATCCAGCGCGAGCTGGGCGAGGACGACCCGCAGCAGGCCGAGATCAACGAGCTGCGCGAGAAGGTCGAGTCCTCGGGCATGCCCGAGGAGGTCCGCACCCGTGCGATCAAGGAGATCGACCGGATGAGCCGGATTCCGTCCGCCTCGCCCGAGGTCGGCGTGATCCGGACCTACGTGGACTGGCTGGTCTCGCTGCCGTGGACCACCTCGACGGAGGACCGCCTCAACATCAAGGAGGCCTCGGTCATCCTCGACGAGGACCACTACGGCCTCGAGAAGGTCAAGGAGCGCATCCTCGAGTACCTGGCGGTGCGCAGCCTCGCGGACACGATCCGCTCGCCAATCCTGCTGTTCGTGGGCCCTCCCGGCGTGGGCAAGACCTCGCTCGGCAAGTCCATCGCCAGGGCGATGGGGCGCAAGTTCACCCGCATGAGCCTGGGCGGCATCCACGACG
The DNA here is from genome assembly GCA_031404615.1 of Chloroflexota bacterium. Classification (GTDB taxonomy): domain Bacteria; phylum Chloroflexota; class Limnocylindria; order Limnocylindrales; family CSP1-4; genus CAIXZV01. The sequence goes on along the minus strand of JANNHX010000260.1, from coordinate 3,763 downwards.
AGGCGGAGATCCGCGGCCACAGGCGCACCTACATCGGCGCCCTGCCGGGCCGGATCATCCAGAGCATCAAGACCGCGGGCACCAACAACCCGGTCTTCATGCTGGACGAGGTCGACAAGATCGGCATGGACTTCCGGGGCGACCCGAGCTCCGCGCTGCTCGAGGTGCTGGACCCGGAGCAGAACTTCAGCTTCCAGGACAACTACCTCGAGGTCCCGTTCGACCTGCGCAAGGTGCTGTTCGTCGCGACCGCCAACCTGCTCGACCCCATCCCCGCCGCCCTGCGCGACCGGATGGAGGTCATCCAGCTGCCGGGCTACACGCAGATGGAGAAGGTCCAGATCGCGCGCCGGTTCCTCGTCCCCAAGCAGATGGAGAACCACGGCCTGCGGGCCAAGCACGTGGAGATCACCGACGCGGTCCTCACGGAGCTCGTCCAGGCCTACACGCACGAGGCCGGCGTCCGGAACCTCGAGCGCGAGCTCGCCAACATCATGCGCAAGGTCGCGCGCGCCGTGGCCGAGGGCCGCAAGCGCAAGACCGTCGTGGACCTCAAGAAGCTCGAGGAGTACCTGGGCCCGCCGCGGTTCGAGTACGGCGAGCTCGAGTCCGTGGACCAGACGGGGTCGGCGATCGGGCTCGTGGTGACCGAGGTCGGCGGCGACGTCGTGGCAATCGAGGTCACGCTCATGGAGGGCAAGGAGGACTTCATCCTCACGGGCCAGCTGGGCGACGTGATGCGCGAGTCCGCGCGGGCCGCGCTGTCCTGGATCCGCACCCACGCGTCAGAGCTGGGCATCTCCCGCGAGGTGTTCGAGAAGCACACCCTGCACATCCACGTCCCGGCCGGCGCCACCCCCAAGGACGGCCCGTCCGCCGGCGTGACCATGGCTACGGCGATGGTCTCCGCGCTCACCGGCATCCCCGTCCGCAAGGACGTCGCGATGACAGGCGAGATCACGCTGCGCGGCCGCGTGCTGCCGATCGGCGGGCTGAAGTCCAAGATCCTCGCTGCGCACCTCGCCGGCGCGGGCATGGTCATCCTGCCCAGGAAGAACGAGAAGGACCTCCGGGACATCCCCGAAGAGATCCGAAAGCAGGTCAAGCTCGTCCTCGCGGACAGCATGGACCAGGTCCTCGAGGCGGCGCTCCGCCGTCGCCCGAAGCCGCTCAAAGCCGTCCCGCCGACGATCGTCGAGGGTGGCGGCGAGCTCCCCAGGGCTGAGCCGGAGTCCCGCGTCCGACGAACCACCTTCCCGCCGACGGACCAGCCGCCGGTCGTGGTCGAGAGCCGCTAGGGGCAACCCGAGCCCGCGGGGTGCCTGGCCCGAACCCTGGGCCGGCCGCTCCCGGGATGGGGGACGGTTTCGATGGAGTACCGCGACTACTACGAGATCCTCGGGGTGCCTCGGGGTGCCTCGCAGGGCGACATCAAGAAGGCGTTCCGGAAGCACGCCCGTGCGCACCATCCCGACCGGAACCCCGGCGACAAGGCCGCCGAGAAGCGGTTCAAGGACGTCAACGAGGCCAACGCGGTCCTCTCCGACGCCGAGAAGCGCAAGCAGTACGACGCCCTCGGCGCGAACTGGGAGCAGTACCAGCGCGGCGGCGGGGGTCGCGGCGGCGCGGACCCGTTCGGGCCGGGCGGACCCTTCGCGGGGTTCGGGGGCGGGGCGGGCGGCGCGGGAGCCGCGGGCCAGGGCGGCAATGTCCGCTATGAGTTTCGTTCCGCCGGGGGAGAGGGGGCCGGCTTCTCCGACTTCTTCCGCATGTTCTTCTCCGGCGCCGCCGCCGGGGCCCAGGCGGGTGCCCGGGGTGGCGTGAAGGGCGGCCGATCCACCGGCGGCGCATCCTTCGAGGACATCCTCGGCGAGATGGGCCGGAGCGCGGGGACGGCCGGCGCCGACAACGGCCCGGCGCCAGCGACGGCGTCCGGCGGCCGCGCCCCCAGGGGCGAGATCGAGGCCCCCACGGACCTGAGCCTCGAGGAGGCCTTCCACGGCACCCAGCGCCTGCTCGAGGTGGAGGGCAAGCGCTACGAGGTCTCGCTCCCCCGCGGTGTCGACACCGGGAGCCGGATCAAGCTGAGCGGGAAGGGGCCCAACGGCCGGGACGTCGTCGTGACCGTGCGCGTCCGGCCGCACGACACCTACACGCGCCGCGGCGCGGACCTCGAGCGTGAGCTCCCGGTCAGGCTGCGCGAGGCGCTGCTCGGCGGGGAAGTGCCGGTCGCGACCCTGAAGGGCCGGATCCTCCTCACGATCCCGGCCGGGACGCCGAGCGGGAAGACGTTCCGCCTCACCGGCCAGGGCATGCCCAGGATCAAGGACGGCGGCACCGGGGACCTCTACGTGAAGGTCCGGGTCGTCCTCCCCACAACCTTGAATGACCAGGCGAAGGACGCGGCGAACGCGTTCCTGGACCTCGTCGACCAGCCCGACCCGCGGGCCACCGGCTAGACGACACCGACCCTGAAACGAGAGTCCGGACCATGCAGCTCGACCGCTTCACCGAGAAGGCCCAGGAGGCCATCGTCACCGCCCAGCAGCTCGCCGAGCGGATGCAGAGCCCCGTGCTCGACGCGGAGCACCTGCTCGCCGCCCTCGTCGGGCCCGATGACGGGATCCCGGCCGAGACCCTCAGGCGCCTCGGCGTCGATCTCGCCGCGTTCCGGGGCGAGATCGCGGCCGCCCTCGCACGGCGCGCCCGCATCCAGGGCGGCCAGCTGGGCCTGGACCCGCGCGCGAAGCGGATCATCGACCGTGCCCAGGACGAGGCGCGGCGCATGGGCGACGAGTACACGAGCACTGAGCACCTGCTCCTCGGCGTCGCCGAGGTCGGTGGCGAGGCCCAGAAGCTGCTCGACGGGCACGGGGCCGGCCGCGAGGCGATCCTCGGCGCGCTCCAGGGCGTGCGCGGGAACCAGCGCGTGACGACGGCGACCCCCGAGAGCACCTACCAGGCGCTCGAGAAGTACGGACGGGACCTCACCGCCGAGGCCCGGGCAGGCAGGCTCGACCCGGTCATCGGCCGCGACGAGGAGATCCGCCGCGTCATCCAGGTCCTCTCGCGCCGCACCAAGAACAACCCCGTCCTCATCGGTGAGCCGGGCGTCGGCAAGACCGCCATCGCCGAGGGCCTCGCCCAACGCATCGTGCGCGGCGACGTGCCCGAGACGCTCAAGGACAAGCGCGTTATCTCGCTCGACCTCGGCGCGATCATCGCCGGCGCCAAGTTCCGTGGTGAGTTCGAGGAGCGCCTGAAGGCCGTGCTCAAGGACGTGAAGGACGCCGAGGGCCGCGTGATCCTGTTCATCGACGAGCTCCACACCGTCGTGGGTGCGGGGGCGGCCGAGGGCGCGATGGACGCGTCCAACCTGCTCAAGCCGATGCTGGCGCGCGGCGAGCTCCACACCATTGGCGCGACGACGCTCGACGAGTACCGCAAGCACATCGAGAAGGACGCGGCCCTAGAGCGGCGCTTCCAGCCGGTCATGGTGGACCAGCCCTCGGTCGAGGAGACGATCTCGATCCTGCGCGGCCTCCGCGAGCGGTACGAGGTGCACCACGGCGTCCGGATCACGGACTCCGCGCTCGTCGCCGCCGCCACGCTGTCCAACCGCTACATCACCGAGCGCTTCCTGCCCGACAAGGCGATCGACCTCGTCGACGAGGCCGCGAGCCGGCTCCGGATGGAGATCGACTCGATGCCGATCGAGCGCTCCTCGACCCGCTCGCCGTTCACGAAGGTGCCATTCGTGCTG
>JANNHX010000259.1:0-3297 GCA_031404615.1 Chloroflexota bacterium | reverse complement strand
CTCGTTCGTCCAGCTCCCGGAGGGCACCGCGCACAGTGAACCGCCAATCGATCCTCACCCGGGGGACGGGCGCCATCATCTCGACGGCGGTGGTCCTCGCCATCGCGGCAGTCGCCCTCGCGGCGCTGTTCAACCCCGTCTGGATCGGGCCTGCCCAGGTGCGATCAGATGTGCCTGCGATCACCGGCTGGTCGTCGGCCGAGGTCGAGCGGATCACCGGCTCCGTCGTCGGGGATGTCCTCCTGGGGCCACCCAAGTTCGACGTGAGCGGCCCGGATGGGCAGCCCGTGCTTGACGATGCCGAGCGGGGTCATATGCGGGACGTGTACACCGTGCTCCGCGCGTTTGCGCTCGTCGTGCTGCTGGTTGGGGGAGCCGGTGCCCTCCTCCTGTGGCGGCACCGATCCGAGGCGGCATCCTGGCGCGCGGTCGCGCGCGGCGCAGGACTCTTGGCGAGTGCGGGCGCCGTCCTGGCCGTGCTGGTGACCTTCTTCTTCGACGCTGCCTTCCTCGCCTTCCACCTCGTCTTCTTCCCGCAGGGCAACTTCTCGTTTGACCCGGCAACCGAGCGGCTGACGCAGCTGTTTCCCAGCCAGTTCTGGACCGAGTCCGCGGCGGCCGTCGTGGTCGTCGGGCTGGCGCTGAGCCTCGGCACGTGGTTCCTCGCCCGACGGCGTGCGCGCGCCCTCAGTTCTTAGCGTGTGCTCACCTCGGTCTCAGGTCGGGCGATGAATCTGGGGCCTGCCACCACCTCTCGCGTGGTACGAGGACCCGAGCGTCGGGCACTGGATCTTGCAGCGAGGGCACGCTGCCCGACCAGTGCCGTCGGAGACAACCTCCAGCGGCGTCCGCCGTCCTCAGCAGTCCGGGTCGCTGTTTCCCCGAGCGACGACCCAGTCGATCCGGCCCTCCCCCCGGGTCGGTGATCCGGTGAAGCCCGCGACGTGCGGGCTTCACCGGTCTTCGTGTTCGGGCTCGCCAACCCGAGGCGCACGGCTCGTGCTGAGGACGATCCCGGCAAGGAGTGCCAGGATCCCCGTGAGTTCCAGCAATCCCGGTCGGTTGCCGACGGCGAGGCCGGTGACGAAGCCGACGACGGGGACCACGAACAGCACCGGGCCCAGACTCGTCAGGGGTACCACACGGGCGAGCCGGAACCACACCGCGTAGGCGATCCCGGTCCCGGCGATGCCCAACAAGAGGGTCGCCACGATCGGCGCTGGGCCCCATCGGACGGATCCCCAAGGCTCCGTCACCAAGCTCACGCCCAGGAGCACGAGCCCCCCGATCAGCAGCTGGCCGATGGTCGTCCACTCGATGTCGATGCCAGCCGCCGCTCCCCGAATCAGCAGCGTCCCGATCGCGGGCGCCAGTGCTGCAAGGAGGGCGAGGAGCACACCGTCGAGCGTCGTCTCGCCCGAGGCCGAGCTCGCCACGATGACAAGTCCCCCGAGCGCGGCGAGCAGGCCGGCGACCGTCCGTCGTGGCGGGCGCTCAGCGAGCAGAAGCCAGCCGGCAACGGCGAGCATGAGCGGCTGCGCTCCCGCCAGCACGCCGGCGACGGCGGCCTCGGAGCGTCCAGCCGCGAGGTACATGGCCCCGAAGGCGATGGTGATGTTGAGGATGGACATCGCGATGAGCCGCCCCGGTGGCGGCAGCCTCTGCCCGCCGATGCCGACCCCGCGCCGCCGCGTTCGACGGACACATACCCAGGCCGTGAGCGCTGAGGCGCCGAGCAGGGCTCGGACGGCGGCGAGCAGCAATGGAGCAGGCGATGGCAGCTGCGCCTGGATCAGGACGAAGCAGAGGCCCCACACCGATGTCACGGCGATCGCTGAGAGGAGCTGGGCAGATGTCACCTCGGGACTATGCGGGGCGCCCAGCACCCCCGCCACCCCGCTTGCAGACACGGGCGACCGCGCCGCGGGGTTAACACGGGTGCCTCATCGCATCCTCATCCCAGACTCATGCGCGGGGCGTCGACTGTGAGGTGGTCGCCCACGACGTGGCGACTGACCCCGCCGAGCCCTCGCTCGCGGATTTCTGTCAACGCGCGATGAGAAAGGGCCGACATGAAGACAGCGCTCCTTGTCCTGGGGGTCGTTCTCATGACGTTCGGTCTCGTGAGCACGACAGCGGCGCGGACACGTGCCGACGCGGAGACCGTACGAGTTGAGCCTGCGACGGTCGGCGCTGGCGAGTCCGTCACCTTCGCAGGCACGGGCATGCAGCCGGGCTCTGCCCGGACGCTCGTCCTCGCGGGCGGGCACATCGTGATCGGGCTGGGCGCCGTGAGGACGGACGCGAGCGGCCAGTTCAGCATGGTGGTCGACATTCCCGGCCACCTTCCCCCGGGCTCCTACGAGCTTCAGGCGATCGGCGAGGACACGCTTGTGGCGACGGTGGCCGTCACGGGAGCGGCCGTGAGCCGGGCACCGACAGGGGCGACCATCCAATCTGCTGGGATGGCGCCCGCGGAGAACGCAGCGTCGACCCGGGTGGCGGTCATGCTTGGGCTCGCCGCGCTCACCGTTGTCGCCGCCATCGTGGTCGTGTGGCGGGCGGAGCGCACGGCACGCCTCGGGCGACGCGGCCGCTGATGAGCCGGACAACCCGACCAGACACCGAGCCAGGAGACCGCGGCGTCAGCCTCGGCAGAGGGTGGGCGTGGCCCGCCGTCATGACATTCGTGGCCCTCGCCTCGATCTACCTGCCGGACCACACCGGGCGCGCCACGGGCGTTGGGGTCATTGCAGCCTTCGGCGGCCTCTACGCGGTCGCAATGTCCCTCGCCGCCAGACGACTGGTGACGGCGTGGGCACTCAGGCGTGGTGGCTGGACTGGTCGTGTCAACCTTCTTGGGCGCCCAGGCGGCGTGCCACTCGGCCGCGAGCCTCATGCAGGCTGGCGCCTGGCGGCCATCGCCGGCAGCGGAGTCGCGTCGCTCGCTATTGCCGTGGCGGCCGCGCTGACGGCCCAACTCGCGGCGCCCGCCAGCTACGGTCACGCCATCAGCACGTTCGTGGCCGCCGCGAACCTCGCCCTGGCCATGTCGGCCCTGGTCCCGCTCCCGGGACTGGCGGGCTGGGCGCTTCTCCTCGCCCTCGCCGACCTGCGCGGCGCGAGGGAGAGCACGCGGGTCGGGACAGCCGCAGCGATGGCACGCGGCCTCGTCGTCGCAATCGCGCTCGGCGGCACTGCGGTCGCCCTTGCTGGAGATCGGCTCTTGGCGATCCCACTCCTCCTCAGTCTGGTCGCAATCGCGTGGGTCGCCACCGGGGCGACGCACGCGATGGA
>JANNHX010000258.1:0-12343 GCA_031404615.1 Chloroflexota bacterium | reverse complement strand
GGGGAGATGATGCCGTGCCGCACGCCGCGCCGGGAGGCCGTCCCGGACATGGAAACGCCCCGGGACCTCATCGAGGAGGACCCGGGGCGCGAGGAGAGGGGAGGGCCGGTGGGGTTACCGGGCGTTGGCGCGGGCGGTCACGAAGCGGCGGGAGGCCACGAGGCCCAGGAGGCCGGCACCGGCGAGGACGAGCAGCCACGCGTTCGACCCGTTGGAGGCGACGGGCGCCGTGTCGGTCGCCGGGGCGACCATGCCGTCCACGCCCACGATCGCCGTCAGGGCTGCGGCGCCCTCGCCGGGCTCGAGGGCGCCGATCGCGAACACGCTGTAGGCGACGCCACCCTTGAGGGCGAGCGCGCCCGGGTCGTGCGGGCAGACGGTGTTGTCCGCGTTGGCGCAGACCTTGAGGTCGTAGCTGCCGGGGGCGAGCTTGAGGTAGCCCGTGGCGTCCGGGTAGGCGAGGTTCTCGACGACCTTGGCGGAGCCGTCCTGGGTCAGGACGTCAACCGCGGGGGTGTCGGCGGAGAGATGAACGACGCGCACACTCGCCTTGCCCTCGGTTGCCTTGCCGTCCGTGAAGACGTTGGCCTTGATCTGGGCGAGCAGGTCGGATGCTGCGACGGTGTACCTCCTGCCGGCCTCGAACGTGAGGTCGACGGGGCCGATGGGGCAGACGGTGTTGTCCGCGGTGGCGCAGACCTTGATCGAGTAGGTGCCGCCGGGGACCGCGACGTAGTCGGTCAGATCACCGAACTCGGCGCCCGAGAGGGCGTCGACCTTGCCGTCGTTGACGAACACGTCGACCGAGGGGGCGTCGGGGGAGCCGTGGAGGACGCGGACCATGGCGTCCCCGGCGGCGGAGGCCGGGATGGCGGCGGTGAGGGCGAGGGCACCGGCGGCGATGAGGCCGGCAAGACGGGCAGTGCGCACGAGGCAGTCTCCAGGAGCTGATTGGGCCGTCCGGTCGGGTGACCGTGTCGGGGGACGTCTCGGTGTCCTGCCCCTTCTTCGCGGGCCCCCAGGGGATGGATTGGCCCCGGAATCGAACGGCCGGCCCAGTGGGCCGGCCGGGATGACTCGGGCGAGAGGCGGGATCGCTCCTGCCGCGGAGCCGTGTGTGGTGGTGCGGGCGCCTAGTTGAGGCGGCGGCTGTAGCCGCAGATCTCGCAATAGGCGACGCCGCCGAGCTCATCGATGATGAGGAACGACGTGCAGCCGTTGGTGGCGCAGTAGGGACGGGTGGCATGGGCCGTCCGACGGCGCATCCGGCGCATCGAGCTGGCACGATGCGCCACGGCATTCGTGGTGGCGCGGGAGAGCATGGTGACGAGTGATTCCTTTCGTGGCACCGTCGGGTTGGGACGGGGCCTGGGCTGCTGCTCCAACGGCCGTGACATTCGGTGGCCGGAGCGGCGTTCTTGATGTACCCGGGCGCGGCGGCGGTTGCGCGTGTTGGGCGTCGACCTGGCGGCCGCGTGCTATCGGGCGATACCGGAAGCATGGGGTGAATGGGTGTTCCTGTCAACCACCCCCATCGGGGCAGGACCACCCCCGCTGCTGCGGGAGGGAACCGAGGGTGCCGCGGTGTCGTCTTGGGCGAGGCGGATCGGGGCTTCCGCCACGTCACTCCGTCACGCCAGCAAGGTGAACTCGCATGCGATCCCTCCCCCTCGTGGGTCTCTCCCTCGCCGCCGCCGTGATCGTCGGGGCATGCAGCTCCGACGGCGCCGCGTCGGCGGTTCCCTCCGCCTCGCCCGAGCCCTCCGCCGCCCCGTCGACTGCACCCGGCGGCACGATACCGACCGACGCCGACCTCGCCGGGCGCGTCTTCATCGTCACCGGCGCCACCGGCCACGACCTCGTCGCGAACACGCAGATCACGCTCACCTTCAATCCCGGCCGGATCGGTATCAGCGCCGGCTGCAACCAGATGGGCGGCGGCTACACCATCGAGGACGGCAAGCTCGTCATCGGGCCGATGATGATGACCGAGATGGCGTGCGAGGAGCCGCTCATGGCCCAGGACACGTGGATCTCCACGTTCCTGCCCGGTGCCGCCATCACGCTCGACGGCAACATCCTCACCCTGTCCAAGGACGGGATCACGCTGACCGCGACCGACAAGAAGGTCGCCATGCCCGACCGGCCGCTCGAGGGCACGATCTGGATCGTCCAGGGACTCGTCTCCAACCAGGCCGTCTCGTCGATGCCGGCGGGCGTCACCGCCTCGCTCCTCTTCGCGGACGGCAAGGTCGCGGTCGACACGGGCTGCAACAAGGGCAACGGGGCGGCCGAGATCGCCGAGACCGTCATCGTGTTCGGGCCGATCGCCACCACCAAGATGGGCTGTGAGGGTCCGGCCGGCGAGGTTGAGCAGCAGGTGCTGGCCGCCCTCGCGGGCGACGTCGCCTGGACGATCGATGCCGACGCGCTGCAGCTGCGCGGCGCCGCCGGCGGCCTGGACCTGCGCGCCCAGCCCTGACCCCGCACGCTCTCCGGGCCCGTCGGACGTCCCTCCGGCGGGCCCTTCGGATTCGCTAGACCCTGCGGCGGACGAACGCGCGCCAGGCATCGGTCGACCAGAGCGCCCAGGCGACGAGCAGCGGCTGGAAGAACAGCCGCCCGAGGCGAGCGCCGTCCGACGTCAGGCCGAAGGCGTTGATGCCATCCAGCCACTGGCTGATGTTGCCTGGGAAGACCGCCACGAAGAAGGCAGCGGCCACGAGGCCGACGGCCGCCCGCCGGCGGGGCAGGGCGATCAGCGCGAGCCCGATGGCGATCTCCGCGACCCCGGACAGGACCACGACGAGGTCGGCGTCCAGCGGCATCCAAGGCGGCACCTGGGCCTGGAACTCCGCGCGCGCCACGGTGATGTGCGTGGTGCCGGCGAAGGCGAGGGCTCCGCCGAGCGCGACCCGGAGCGCCGACTTGGGCAGGGTCGACGGGCGGGCGGAGGCCGCCGCGAGCCGGCCGACAAAGGTTGCGATCGGCGCGGGCAGGGTGGTGCTCACGCCTGCCCGAGGGCGGCCTCGATGTCCTTCGCCAGGCTTGCCGGGCTGGCGGTGGGGGCGTAGCGCTCGATCACGGTCCCGTCGCGGTCGACGAGGAACTTCGTGAAGTTCCACTTGATCGAGCTGCCGAGCAGGCCGCCCTTCTGGGAGCGGAGCCACGTGAACAGTGGGTGCGCGTCCTTGCCGTTGACGTCGACCTTCTCGAACATCGGGAAGGTGACGCCGTAGCTCTGGGTGCAGAAGGCCGCCACGTCATCGGATGTGCCGGGCTCTTGGCTGGCGAACTGGTTGCAGGGGAAGCCGAGGACCACGAGGCCGCGGTCCGCGTAGGTGTCGTAGAGCTGCTGGAGGCCCTCGTACTGGGGCGTCAGCCCGCACTTGCTGGCCGTGTTGACGACGACCACGACCTTGCCCGCGTACTCGGACAGGTCCTGGTCGGCGCCGGAGAGGGTGGTGGCGGTGAAGTCGTGGAGCGCGGTCATCGGGAGTCCTCTGGTGGTCACGGGGCGGCGTGGGGCGCGGGTTCGCGAGTCGGATCGGTCGATGGAGTCGCGTCGATCAGGCGTCGCGCGAGATCGCGGAGGGTGCGGGCCTCATCGGGGGTGAGCGTGCTCAGCGGTGCCAGGCAGCGCTGGATGTCCTCGCCGCGCTCGCGCAGAGCCGTGCCATCCCCGGTGAGATGGACGGTGACCAGCCGCGCGTCCTGCTCCTCGCGCTGCCGCCGGACGAGGCCCAGTGCCTCCATGCGGCGGAGGAGCGGGGAGAGCGTGCCGCTGTCGAGGTAGAGGCGCCGGCCGAGGTCGGTGACGGTGGCGCCGTCGGTCTCCCACAACACGAGCAGGACGAGGTATTGCGGATACGTGATCCCGATGGGGTCCAGGCACGCGCGGTACGCGCTCGTTGTGAGCCGCGACGCCGCGTAGAGGGCGAAGCAGAGCTGGTTGTCGAGCGCGAGGTCGGCCTTCATGGAAGTCAGTATGACACACTTCAATTGTGCACAATCGAAATGCAGCGAGACTGACCGCGAGATCTGATCGGCATCTGCATCAGATCCGGGGTGTTCAGGAGGGGGTCGCGGCCAAACCCGGGTTGCGCCGCGCTGGCCGAGCGTGCGACCCCCGAACCTGATCCATTTCGCGATCACGGCTCGGCTGGACCGGGATCTGAGAGGCGCCCCTAAACCTCCGGCGGGTAGCCGGTGATCCGGCGGATGTCCTCGTAGAGGGGCTTGAGGCGGTCGTACAGCCGCAGGTAGACGCTGCGGTACAGGTCGTCGTAGAGCGCGTGGTTCACGGGGTCCGGATCGCGGGTCTCGGCGACGCGCGTCATCGCGGCCACCGCCGCCCCGAACGACGGGTGGAGGCCCAGGCCCACGGCGGCATCGATTGCCGCACCCAACCCGCTGGTCTCGTGCGTGTGGGGCCGCGAGGCCGGCAGCCCGAAGATGTCCGCGGTCAGCGCGATCGCGGCCGGGCTCTGGGAACCGCCGCCGGACACGCGCACCTCTGTGACGGGGATCTTCGTTCGCTTCTCCGTGCGCTCCATGCCCTCGCGCAGGGCGTACGCGAGGCCCTCCAGGATCGCGCGGTAGAGGTGGGCCCGCGTGTGGACGTCGCCCCAGCCGATGACGGCGCCCTTCGCCTCGGGGCCCGGGAACCGGACGCCGGGCGACCAGAAGGGCTGGAGCATGAGGCCCATGGCGCCGGGCGGGGTCGCGGCGATGAGCTCGTCGAAGAGGGGCTCCGTGTCCACGCCGGCCTCGCGGGCGCGGGCGACCTCCGCGCCGCCGAACTCGCGCTTGAACCACTCGATCATCCAGTAGCCGCGGTAGACCTGGACCTCGAGGCTGTACGTGTCCGGGACGGCCGCCGGGTAGGGCGGCACCATTGGGATGACCTCGGTGTAGCGGCGGTGGGTCGTGTTGAAGGTGGCCGTCGTGCCGAGGCTGATCGCGCCGACGTGGGGCTCCAGGGCGCCGGAGCCCAGGACCTCGCAGGCCTTGTCGCCGGCCGCGGCGATGAGCGGGAGGCCTTCGGGGATGCCGGTGGCCTCGGCTGCAGCTGCGGTGATCCGGCCCAGCTCTCCACCCGGCGGGACGAGCTTTGGGAGCCAGCCGCGCTCCATCGGGATCGCGAGCCACTTCCAGTCGGACGGCTTCGCCCAGCGGAGGCCCTTGTAGTCGAAGGGGATGTAGCCGACCTGTGCCGCGACCGAGTCGACGAAACGGCCGGTGAGGCGGTGGACGAGGTAGCCCGAGAGGAAGAGGTAGTGCTCGATGCGGTCCCACGTCCCGGGCTCGCGGCGACGGATGACGTTGGCCTCGGCTTCCGCCTGGAAGGTGGCGACCGTCTCGGTGACGCCGGTCGCCCTGAAAGCGAGGCCCCACTTGCCGCCGATCCGTGGCAGGCCCTCGGCGCGGCAGCGGTCGAGCCAGACCATCGCGGGTCGCAGCGCATCACCATGCTCATCTGTTACCACGATGGTGCCGCGCTGGGTCGTGAGGGCGACCCCGGCGAGTGCGTCCCGGCGGGCCTCGGGGAGCTGCCAGAGCGCGGCGCACGCCTCGGCGATCGACCGCCAGTAGAGCTCCGGGTCCTGCTCGCAGCAGCCCGGCGGCCCCGGGACGTACGGCTCGATGGGGACCCTGGTCCGCGCCAGGAGGTTCCCGGCCGGGTCGAAGACCATCGCCCGGACGCTCTGCGTCCCGACATCGATCGCGAGGATCCGGTCAGCGGTCATCGCGGGGTCAGCCGTGCCGGTCCGACAGCAGGACGCCCGGATTCATGATCCCGTCGGGGTCGAAGGTGCGGACGACGGCGTCGAGCGCCGCCATCCCGAGCGGCCCCTTCTCGGCCACGAGGTACGGCGCGTGGTCGGTGCCGACGCCGTGGTGGTGGGTGATCGTCGCGCCCTCGGCCTCGATGGTTGTCAAGGCAGCACGCTTGATCGCCGTCCAGCGCGCCAGCGTCTCGCCGGGATCAGGCGCGAGGCGGAACAGGAACGTCAGGTAGAGGCTGGAGCCCGACGGGTAGAGATGCGATAGGTGCGTGAAGACGTGCACCTTTTCGCCGAACGGGACGAGCGCACTGGCGACCACCGCCTCGAGGCGGGCGAGGAGACCCGGGACGTGCGCCCAGTCCGTCGCCGTCTCGAGCGTGTCCGAGCCGTAGCCCATCGTCCACAGCGTGTTGCGCAGGTATGGCGAGCGGAAGCGGGTCCTGGACCAGGTCTGCGCGAGGGCCGGGATTGCGACGCCGCCGTTGGCGCGGATGATCGACCGTGCCTCGTCGCGGGCGGCCTTCGCGATCCGCTTGCGGCCGGTCACGCCGACGAGGAGGAGCGCCCAGTCGCGGGGCTGGCGGCGGATGCGGAGGTAGCCGCGGAGTGCCCGGATCTGGGCGGGCTTGTCGGCGAAGGCGAGGAGCGTGCGGCTCTCGGTGGGGGTGGAGAGGCGCAGGACGCTGAGCGGCACGCGGGCCTGGGCGAGGGCGCGGACCGTCTCGTGGCCGGGGCCCCAGCCGGGGAGCGCCCAGGCCTCGAGGCGGTCGACCTCGGGGAGCGGGCTCGTGCGCAGCACGACGTCGGTGAGGAACCCGAGGCGCCCCTCCGAGCCCAGCACCAGCTGGCGCAGGTCGGGGCCGGCGGCGCTCGCGGGGAACGGCGGCATGTCCATCATGCCTGCGGGGGCCTCGAGCGACCCGCCGGCGAAGAGCCCCTCGATGCGCCCCGATCCGAAGGAGCGCAGGCCGGACCCGCGGGCCGCCACCCAGCCGCCGACGGTGGCGAGCTCGAAGGACTGGGGCTCGTGGCCGATCGTGAGTCCGTGCGGCTCCAGGTGCGCCGCGAGGGCCGGCCCGGTGATCCCGGCGCCGACCGTCACGAGGCCGCTCCGCTCGTCGAGCGTCTTGAGGTCAGCCAGGCCGCCGAGGTCCACGGTGATCAGCGGATCCGGGGAGGGGCGCGCCGTCACCCCGCCGACGACGCTGGTGCCGCCGCCATACGGGATCAGGCGGGCGCCGATGGTCCGGGCGTGGTCGATGAGGCGGCGGACGTCCTCGTTCGTGATCGGGCTCGCGACGGCGTCCGGGACGGCCTCGAGGCGCCCGCTCCGCAGCGCGATCAGGTCCGGGAAGGACTGGCCGCGGGCACGGCGGACGCGGGGCTCGGGGTCCGTGTCGATGAGGCCGTCGACGGGGTCGAGGCGGCTCTGCGGCACCTGCGCTACGACCTCGGCGAGGGTCGCGTCACGGGGCCCCGTCGCCGGGCCGAGGCGGGTCTCCAGGAAGCGCCGCGGCGCCGCGCCGACGTGCGACGTCTCCGCCTCGTCACCCCAGCCGTTCCAGCGTCGCATGCGTCCATCGTGCCCCAACCGGTCGGCCCGCGCTGGGCCGGCTGGTACCGCGCCGCCATGGCGGTCCGCGCGAGAGCGCGAGGGCGCCCGAAGTCTCAGACCGGCGGCCATGGCAGCGCGGGCCGCCGCGGGTCCGGTTGCGGAAAGACGCCCCCGGCGAGCAGCGCGTCGATCCGCCGCGCCGTCGCACGCACCTCGACGACGTCCAGGAGCGACCGCAGCTCCTCGCCCAGCACCCCGTCCAGCCCGAGCCGCAGCCCGCGGAGGACCACCCGCTCCTCGTCGGAGAACGGCTCGCCGCGCCAGGCCCACAGCACGGTCCGCAGCTTCGGGACCGGCGAGAACGTGACCCCGTGATCGACGCCATACACATGCCCGCCCGGGACCGGGATCAGGTGGCCGGCCTTGCGGTCGGTGTTGTTGACGGCCGCGTCGAAGACGGCCATGCGCCGCAGTCGCGGATCCTCCTCCACGACCAGCGCGACGGGATCGACCGTTCGGTCGGCGGCGATCCAGAGCTGGACCATCCCGTCGCCGAACGGCCCTTCGCGCAGCACCGTGGGCGGCACGAGGTTCCACCCGGTCGCCTGCGCGGTGACGAAGGCCGCGACCTCGCGCCGGGCGAGCGTGTAGTCCGGGAAGTCGCCCAGCGGCCGCTCGCCCATCACGGGCTTGTAGATGCAGGCCGCCTCCAGGCCGCCGCCCCGGACGACGCACAGCATGGCGTTGTTGGTGGACGCCCACAGCCGCCCGACGAGCTCCAGCTCCCCGTCCCGCAGGAGCGCCAGACCCTGGTCCACGGAGAGGACCGGCATCGGCAGGCCCAGGTCCTCAACGGAGGCGGCTTCCTCGTCTCCATCGTCGTCGCCGTCGGCGTCGGCGGGCAGGATCTCCTCGCCCTCGTCCGCCTCGGCCTCGAGCTCGGCGAGGATCTCGAAGTCGAGGGGGTCGGGACGCTCCGGGGACTCGGTCACAGGACCCTCGTCCGCTAGTTCAGCCGGTGGCCGTTGCGGCGCGGGCAGAGGTGGCCCTGAGGGTCCAGCGGCTGCCCGCAAAGGGGGCACGGCGGACGGCCCGCGGCCACAAGCCGCTGCGCGCGGGCGATGAAGGCCCGCGCGGCGGCCGGCCCGAACCGCACCCGCAGCAGGTCCGGACCGTCCTCGTCATCGTCGTCGACGAGCGTCTCGTCCTCCGCATCGCCCTCGTCCGCCTCGGTCAGCTCGAGTGCCTCGAGCACGATGAGATCGTCGGCGGTGTCCCAGCCCAGCGACAGCGTCCCGGCGCGGAACGCCTCGTTGATCGGCTCGTCCAGCGCGGCGGTGTCGCCCACGATCCCGGGCTGCTCCTCGGCGCCCGAGACGCCACGGCGCCCCAGCTCCTCGAGCAGGTCGCCCAGCCGGTCGGCGAGCGCCGCGACCTGGACCTTCTCGAGGGCCACGGAGACGATCCGGGTCCCGTCACGGGCCTGGAGGAAGAACGTGCGGTTGCCGGGAGCACCCACGGTGCCCGCGACGAACCGGTCGGGGGTCTCGAAGAGGAAGCGGCGTCTCGGCATAGGGCGGTCAGGGTACCGGAGAAGGGCCTGGCCCGGATCCACCGGATCCACCCGTGGATCCGGGCTCAATCCACCTGCACCGAGACCGAGTGGTAGCCGCGAGCCCCGTCGGGGTCGGGGCGGGTGATGCGCTCCTCCTGGGGCACGCCGGCGCCATCGCTCGCGCGGACCCAGAACGTGTGCCGCCCCACCTCGGCCGTCCAGGCGAACCGCCACTGGACCCAGGTCTGCGGCCCGAGCGGCGTCGCGAGCGTCGCGGGCTGCCACTCGCCCTCGTCGACCCGGACCTCCACCGTGGACACGCCGCGGTCCATCGCCCACGCGACGCCCGCGACCTGGACGGTGTCGCCGGCCCGGTGGAGCGCGTTGGGCTTCGGCAGGTCGATGCGGGACTGCGTCAGGACGGGCGCGGTCTTGGACCAGCCGCGCGGCACCCAGTAGGAGTCGAAGGCCTCCCAGGTGGTGAGCTCGATCTCCTTGAGCCACTTGGTCGCCGAGACGTAGCCGTACAGGCCCGGGACGATGAGCCGTGCCGGGAACCCGTGGGCGACGGGCAACGGCTCGCCGTTCATCTTCACGGCGATCAGCGCGTCGCGGGGCTGCCCGGGGGCCGTGACCCACTCGGTGGGGAATCCCGCGGCCCAGCCGTCGACGGAGCGCGGCACGATCTGCGTCGCGCCGGCCTGGACGCCGGCCAACTCCAGGACATCGGTCAGGCGGACGCCGGTCCACTTCGCGTTGCCGATGAGGTCGCCGCCAACCTCGTTGCTGACGCAGGCGATGGTGACGTAGCGCTCGACGAGCGGGAGCTGGACGAGCTGGTCGAACGTCAGCGTGACCTCGCGGTCCACCATGCCGAACACGCGCAGGGTCCAGTTCGCGACGTCCACCGTCGGGGTGACCAGCGCGGTGTCGATCCGGTAGAAGTCGTCGTTGGCGACCACGAGCGGGGTGATGCCGTCGATGTCGAAGGCGTTGTCGGCGGCGATGGACGGGGCGGGGTCGCCGGTGGACGGGATCGCGACGCCCGCGCTGGCGGCGGCCGCGGCGCGGTTGTCGAGCATCGAGCGCCCGACGACCTGGCCGACGAACGCAAGCGCGCCGAGGACGCCGGCCTTCACCAGGAACCCGCGGCGTGACGTGTCGGCGGTCCGGGGCCCGGCGCCCGGGCGGCTCGCGGTCGCCGGCAGGGGGCGGGCGGCAGCCATGAGCCACTCGAGGACCAGGAGTCCCGCGGCCACCTGGAAGGCAGCCGAGAGCACCACGTTGAGGGTCGTGCCGGTCGGGTCACGCAGGGCTGCGAGCGCGCCCACGCCCACGAGGGCAACGATGGCGAGCGAGGCGAGGAGCGACGAGCGCCGCGCCAGCAGCCCGATCCCGGCTCCCACGAGCAGCACGGCCCCCGCGACCACGACGTTGAGCGCGACCTTGTCGTTGGTGCCGAAGAGCGCGACGACCAGTTCCTTGGAGCCCGGCGGCGCGAGGTCGATGACCGCGCTGCCCACCGCGACGAGCGGAGACGGTGCTCCCGGCACGAACGCCGCGACCAGCTCGCCCACCGCAAGCGCGACGCCGGCGGCAACGAGGCCTGCCAGCGCGGACGCCCCCAGGGAGGGGAGCGCCGTCGGGCCACCGGGCGACTTGAGGGCCTCGGGGGCTGGAGCGGGCGGCATGTCGGTCGTCATCGTCCACCTGTTCGTTCGTCGGCCGTGTGCGGATCACCGACACGCCCGGAACGATGCCCCACCAGCGTGACGGCTCGATGACGCGCCGCGGCGACGACCTCGGCGCCAGCCCCCGAGGTCGCTACGCCCGGACCTCCTGGCGGAGGAACAGCACGTAGGCCAGCGCGAACATCGCGACCGTGAGGGCCACGAGGAGCACGATCTGCGGCCACACGAGCAGGATCGACTGGTCCACGCTCAGCAGCGTCGGCAGCTGCTCCTGGGAGGCGATCGCCTGGCCCGTGTTGCCGAAGCCCATGACGTTGGTGATGGTCGGGTTGAGCACCGCCCCGCCGATGTCGGCGTAGAGCTGCGCCGGCGAGAGCCGCAGGAACAGCTGCTGGGTGGACGTGGAGGCGAACAGGTCGTCGTAGGTGCCGCTCGTGTTGGTCGGGAAGATCGTCGTCGCGATGAGCGGCAGCAGGAACGAGCCGAAGAGCACGAGCCCCAGCCACGTCCCGAAGCCGACCAGGGCCGCGCTCGCCGCGCTCCGGATCACGACGGACAGCAGCAGGGCGAAGGCCAGCCAGAACGACGCGTACAGGACGGTCGCGAGGAACCACACGACGATGCGGGCGATCTCCTCGGGCTCCGGGATGATCCCGAGGCGCATGATCCCGGCCGCCGCCACGAAGGCGATCAGCGCCGCGAGCATCAGCCCGATGACCGCGATGCCGGCCGCGAACTTGCCGTTGACGACGTCGTCGCGATGGATGGGCTGGGCCAGGAGTCGTGACAGGGTGCCCTGGTTGCGCTCGGCGTTGATGCCGTCGAACCCGAACGCGATCCCGACGAGCGGCACCAGGATGCCGATGAACATGACCGTGGTGATGCTGCCAATGGACGTCGAGCCCACGACGAACAGGGCGAGGAACAGGGCGGGCGACCCGGACAGCGACGGCGCCTGTTTGGTGATCTCGTCGGAGACGAAGAGGAGCGGCACGATCGCCGCGACCGCCACGACCAGCAGCAGGACGAAGAACCGCGTGCTCGCGAGGTGGTCCGCCATCTCCTTGGCGGCGATCGTGCGCCAGCCGCCGGACGGCGCCTTCTCGGCGCGGCGCGCCCTGCGGGTGACCTCGGTGCGCTTGGAGCTGTCAGCGGGCGCGGCCATCGATGCCCTCCGGGACGAACTTGCGGTAGAGCTCCATGAGGTCGGTTCCACGCCGGCGCAGGTGGACGAGCGTCAGCCCAGCCGACGCCAGCGCCGCCGCGACGGGCGCCGCGATGTCGTGGCTGCCGGTCACGATGCGCAGGCGCTCCTCGTGCTCGTCGGGGACCACGGAGGTCACGCCCGGGACCGCGAGGACCACGGGGTCGATCGCCGA
Source organism: Chloroflexota bacterium (assembly GCA_031404615.1). Taxonomy (GTDB): domain Bacteria; phylum Chloroflexota; class Limnocylindria; order Limnocylindrales; family CSP1-4; genus CAIXZV01. The sequence continues at coordinate 374 of JANNHX010000258.1, read as the reverse complement.
CGGCAGGCCCTCGATGGCGACCTCCATCTGGATCGGCTGGTCCGCGCCGCCGGCGAGCTCCGAGAGCGGCCCCGAGGCGACGAGCCTGCCCGCAGAGAAGAACCCGACCCGGTCGCACAGGGACTGGACCTGGCCCAGGATGTGCGAGCTGAGCAGGACCGTGAGGTTGAACTCCGCGACGAGCCGCCGGAGCAGCGCGAGGAGCTCGTCGACCCCGGCCGGGTCGATCGCGATCGTCGGCTCGTCGAGGATGAGCACGGACGGGCTCTTCACCAGTGCATCCGCGATGCCCAGGCGCTGGCGCATGCCGCGCGAGTAGGTGTCGGCCTTCTTGTCCGCGGCGGCCTCGAGGCGGACCTCGGCGAGGAGCTCGT
>JANNHX010000257.1:0-21912 GCA_031404615.1 Chloroflexota bacterium | reverse complement strand
CCGCTGGTGCGCGGCAGGATCTTCATCCAGGTCGTCCGCACGAGCACCAAGGTGACCTTCGACTCCAAGCCCCTGCCCTGAGGCAGTCCGGACGTCGCGCAGCGTCTCAGGATCGCGCAGACGCCCGTCACGACCCCGTATCCGTGCGCGGGCGCACGCACCGGCGGCGACGGGTGCCGCGCGCGTCCTCGACGCGTTCCGGCGGTCACCGTTCGCGGCGGAGGGACGCCAGCCATTCCCGATCGGGGCGTCCATCGGCATCGCGACGCACCCGGGCGACGGACGATCCGCCACGGAGCTGATCGCCGCCGCTGACGCCGCCCTGTACGCGGCCAAGGACGCGGGCGGGAGCGTCGCGTGCTCTGCCGAGGCCGGCCAGGACCACGCTCGCGCACGCGCCAGCGGCGTGCGCCGGGCCCGCTTCCGGGCGGACGACGATGGGGCCGATGCGGCCGACGAGGTGGTCGCGGTGGCTGTGGTGGGGTCTGATGGTCGCTTGTCCGGTACGGAAGTACCAGGACCACCACCCCGACAGTACCGGGGTGTCGGCTTGCCCCCGACGGGGCTGGGTCCCATCCTACGGACTCAGAGTGAGATTCCGGGGCGACTCCAGGGCTGACGACCGGCTCGGCAGGGATGTTCGAGCCCAGTCCCGACGACCCCTCCTCCTGTCCCTCCTGGTCCTGGGCGTGGTCGAGGTCGTCCGATTCGCCCTCGCCCCCGGCCTCCTCGACGTCATCGCCCTGGCCCTCGTGACCCTCGTCGCCATCACGGCCGTGCGCGCGCGGGACCACGTCGTGGACGCTGAGGGCACCCGCCGGACCGAGGCCGAGTCCTTCGCCCGCATCCTCCGCGGCCTCTCGCGCTCCGTCTCGCCGGACGCGATCGTCGACGCCATCGTCGAGGAGCTGGGCGTGGGCACCGGCGCCGACCACGTCGCTGTCGTCCGCCGCCGGCCCGAGACCCACAACCTCGAGTGCATCCTCTCGCCGACGCGCGCCGGGGCGCCCGCGTCGCGCACGACGCTGCCCCTGCGCGAGCTGGACGACCCGGCCATCGAGCAGGCGGCTGCGGAGCTGGCCATCGCCGCGTCGCGAGGACGCCGCCTGACCGCCATCCCGATCGAGCCCGACGTCGACGGCGACCCCGACCTCGTGCCCCTGGGCCTGTCCGGGCGCAGGACCTCGGGCCAGGGCATCGGGACGCTCGACGGGCTGGCGCTCGCCGTCGAGGCCGACGGGGCCCCCGTGGCCACCATGGCGCCGCGCGCCCGCCGCACGCCCCGCGCCACCTCGTCCCGCGCGGGCGCCGACCAGCGCATCGCCGACCGCATCGCGGGCCGGCTGCGCGACGCCTACGGGCTGCGCAACCTGCTCGCCGCGCCGCTCCGGGTCGACGGGCGCGTCGAGGGGGCGCTCATCCTGTCCCAGCGCCTGAACACGGCCTGGCCGGACAGCACCCTCCGGTTCCTCGAGGCGGCCGCCGGCGAGGCCTCCGCGGCGCTCGCCCGTGTTTACTCGCTGCGCGACGCCGAGGCCCGCGCCACGACCGACGCGCTCACCGGCCTGCCGAACCGCCGCTACTTCGACGAGTACCTCACGCTCCTCGCCCGCCGCCGGCGCGCCGAGGACCGCATGGGCGTGCTGATGATCGACATCGACCGCTTCAAGAAGCTCAACGACACCTTCGGGCACGCCGTGGGCGACCACGTGCTGCGCGAGGTGGCCCAGGCGATCGCCGGGGCCGTGCGCGAGGACGATGTCCCGGCAAGGTTCGGCGGCGAGGAGTTCGCGGTCCTGCTCAAGAACCCGTCGCCCGAGATCGCGGTCGAGGTGGGCGAGCGCGTCCGGCGCGCCGTCTGCGACCTGGACCTGCGGCGCATGGGCGTCCCGGGCGTGTCGGTGTCGGTGGGTGTCGCTGTCGCCGAGGAGCCGGACGAGCCGCTCGACGTCGTGATCGATGAGGCGGACCAGGCGCTCTACCGGGCAAAGCGCGCCGGGCGCAATCGGGTGGTCGCCGCCTAGGGTCCGAGGCGCGGGCTCCAGATTCCGAGGCGGTCAGCTCAGGGCACGCGCCGCGGAGAGCCTCGTACCATGGCCCCATGCCGCGCCGTGACGACCCGCCCCCGCCGCCCGACCTCGCCGGGGACGACGCCGAGCTCGCCGACGCCGAGCTCGCCGAGCCCGCCGGCGACGAGGACGAGGGCCCGCGTCGCGCCGTCACCAACGGCGACCTGTCCCGGGTCTTCCACGAGATCGGGGACATTCTCGAGGTCAAGGGGGAGATCCCGTTCAAGACGGTCGCCTACCACCGCGCCGCGGACGCCATCGCCCGCGCGCCGTTCGATGTCGGGGCGGCCTACGGGTCCGGCGACAGGCGCCCCATCGCCGGCGTCGGCGCGGCGATCGGCGACAAGATCACCGAGCTCGCCACGACCGGCCGCATGGACTACCACGACCGCCTCCGCGCGGAGATCCCGGCGTCCCTCGTGGACCTGCTGCGGATCCCGGGCGTCGGGCCCAAGACCGTGCGCGCGGTCTGGGAGGGCCTGGGCATCGCGACCCTCGACGACCTCAACCGGGCCGCCGAGGCTGGCGAGCTGCGTGCCCTCAAGGGCATCAGCGCCACGACGGAGACGCGCATCCTCGAGGGCATCGCCCAGCTGGCGTCCCGCCCGCAGCGCCTGCTCATCCACCGCGCGCAGGCCATCTCCGACGACCTCGTCGGCCAGCTCGAGGGCACGGACGGGGTGACCCGCATCGTCCAGGCCGGCTCGCTCCGGCGTCGACGCGAGACCATCGGCGACCTGGACCTGCTCGTCGAGACGGACCGGCCCGAAGCCGTCATCGAGCGCCTCACGCACCTGGGCTCCGTCGACCGGGTGCTCGGCGCGGGCAGGGCCAAGGCCGCCGTGACGCTGATCCGCGGCCCGCAGGTCGACCTCATGGTCATGCCGCCCGGGGAGGCCGGCTCGTACCTCGTCCACTTCACGGGCTCGGCGGGACACAACGTCCACCTCCGTGGCATCGCCCGCGACCGGGGCTGGAGCCTGTCCGAGAAGGGCTTCCTGCGGATCGGCGAGGACGGCGAGCCGCTCAGCGGCGAGTCCGCGGAGCTGCGCACCTTCGAGGACGAGGCCGGCGTCTACCGCTTCCTCGACCTGGACTGGGTGCCGCCGGAGCTGCGCGAGGACCGCGGCGAGATCGAGGCCGCCCGCGAGGGCCGCCTGCCGGCGCTGATCACGCTCGCCGACCTGCGGGGCGACCTGCACAGCCACTCCGAGTGGAGCGACGGCGTCCACTCGATCGAGGTCATGGCCGAGGCCGCCCGGGCCCGCGGCTACCGCTACCAGGTGCTGACCGACCACAGCCAGGGCCTGGGCATCGCGAACGGCCTGGTCCCGGACCGGGTCGAGCAGCAGCGGACCATCATCGCGGCGCTCAACGCCCGGTTCGAAGCCGAGGAGGTCGCGGGCGCGCTCCCCGTCGGCGCCCACCCGGGTGGCTTCCGCCTCCTCCACGGCTGCGAGCTGGAGGTGCGGGCGGACGCGACGCTCGACTATGAGGACGACCTTCTCGCCCGCTTCGACCTCGTCGTCGCCTCGGTGCACGTCGCACGCAAGCAGCCCCGCGAGCAGCTGACGAGGCGGACGCTCGCCGCGATCCGGAGCCCGCACGTCGACGTCATCGCCCATCCGTCGGGCCGGATGATCCAGACCCGCGACGACCTGGACCTGGACTGGGACGCGGTGTTCGAGGCGGCCGCCGCCACTGGCACTGCACTCGAGATCAACGGCTCCCCGCACCGCCTCGACCTCGCGCCCGAGCGCGCCCGACGGGCGGTCGAGACGGGCTGCACGCTCTCGATCGACTCCGACGCCCACCGGACCGACGAGCTGGCCTACGTCCGCTGGGGCGTGGACCAGGCCCGCCGCGCCTGGGTCGAGCCCCGACACGTGCTCAACACGCGGTCCCGCGAGGAGCTCCTGGCCTGGGTCGCGGGGAAGCCCGGTCGCGTCTGAGCCGCCGGACGTACCATCGCCCGCGATGATCTGGTCCGACCCCAAGGTGATGCTGGCCCGTCGCGAGCTCGTCCTCGTGGCGACGATCCTCGTCGGAATCGCCCGTCTCGTGGAGCGGCCGGACGCGTTCCTGGTCGCCGGGCTGCTGCCGGTCGTCATGCTGCTCGCGGGCTCCGCGGTCCTGCACACGGACGAGCTGCCGGGGCGCCCGTTCGAGTCGCTGCTGATTCCGGCGGTGCTGACGGGTGGATCCGCGGCCGCGATGCACCTGGTGCCCGCGGGGCTTGGCCTCGTGCCGGCGCTGCTCGTCTTCGCGTTCGCGCTCGACCGGGTCCTCGTGCTGGAGCTGCGCCTGCTCGTCCAGGCGGCGGGAACCACGGACGCGGACCGGGCGCGGATCCTGCTGGCTTCGGTCCTGACCGCCTTCGTGGCCTTCACCGGGATCGCGGTCCTTGTGCCAGGCGGGCTCCCGGAGCCCGGATCGACCGCGTCCGACGCGGGCCTGACCGAGGCCTGGATGCTTGTCCTCGCGGTGGACGATGCGCTGATCGCCCTGATCCTCGGGTCCCGCGTGGCGTCGGTGCGCTACGGGAGCGCACGCGACGCGATTCGCTCCGGCCTGACCTACGCCATCGTCATCGCGGTCGCCGCTGGGGCCCTGCGCGCGATGGACGTGCCGAGGCTCGTGGGGCCCGCGGCACTGACCCTCGTCTTCTACCTGTGGGACGCCCTGCACGCGTCGTCGCCCGCCCGGCGGCGGGAGCCGCGCTTCCTGTGGGAGACGATCCTGCTCGCGGCGCTCGCGGTCGTGGTCGTCGCCTGGAACCTTCGCCTGCGGGCCTGAGGCGCCTCGCGCGTTTGACGGCTGGGGCGGGGGGTGCTAGAAACACGTGCCCGCGACCGTTCGCCGGTTCGGTGTGCCATGCCTTCGGCACGCCCCGGCGCGACGCTCCCGATGGACCGAAAGGACGACCTCTACGTGACCTTCCCCGAGATCGACGCCGCCGCCCAGACGCCCGCAGGCCAGACGCGCCTGAAGCGGCAGCTGGCCGAGCTGGCGATCGTCCACGCGACCGCCGCCCGCTGGACGGACGCGGCCGAGACGAACCGCCGCCTCATCGAGCTGGGCCCGGACTCCGAGGCCGAGAACCGCCTCGCCAAGGCGCTCTGGGAGCAGGGTGAGCTGGGCTCGGCCCGCGAGCACTACCAGAAGGCCCTCGCGCTCGACCCGACGAACCGCATCGCCGAGCGCAACATCGACCGCCTCAAGGTGCTGCTCGTCGAGGCCGGCGAGAAGACCGTCCCCGCGAAGCCCGGGTCGAAGGCCCCGGTCAGCATCTTCGTGGAGGAGACCGGCAAGACCGGGTTCGCCCACCTGACGAACCTCCCCCGCCCCGCGGAGCTCGCCCAGGTCAACCCGGGCGACGCCGTCGAGCTGACCCCGGATGGCAACCGCCTGATCGCGTACAGCAACGGCATCCGGATCGGCGTCGTGGAGCCCCGCGTCGCGGCCCGGCTGCTCAAGCTCATGGCCGACGGCAACAAGTACCTCGCCGGCGTGACCTCGCTTGGTGACCGCGACGTCCGCCTGATCATCCGCGAGGTCTTCCAGGACCCGCGCAACTACGGCAAGGTCAGCTTCCCGACCGCCGCCAAGTCCACGGACCTGCGCCCGTATACCAAGGGCACGCTGGTCCGCGAGGATGAGGAGCTGGAGGAGGACCTCGAGGACGACATCGAGGACGAGGAGATCGAGAACCTCGAGCGCGTGCTGCCGCCCGAGGAGACCACGGATGAGGCGTTCGTCGAGGAGACGGACGAGCTCGAGGAGCCGTAACCCCGCCTTGCACCACGATCGAAGCGCCCGGGCTCGTCCCGGGCGCTGTTGATTCCCGGGCCGTGGCCTTTCGCGGGGCACCCGGCCCCAGGGACCCGCGGTTGCGCCCCGGGCACCGGCTCCGCCGCGAAGGACCCCGCGCGGGTGCCCGCGTTGCCCCCTGGTCGCCTCGGCTCGGCCGTGCCCGGCTCCCGCTCGGATCCCCCTCGAAGTCCCCTCGCGCACGCGAAGTTCCCTCGCGTACGCCCTGACATGGTGCAAGGACACTCGGGCGGGCCGCCTGGCAGCCGCCTCCCCTCGCGTACGCCTCCGGGTGGTAGGTGAGGGGCCCCCCACGGCAGGTGCCCGCCCGTCCCGGCCTCTGGCACCCTGCCCAGGCGTACCCGATGCAAGCCTGGCTCCGCCGCGAGCCACCCAGCCTGGCTCCGCCGCGAGCCACCCCACCCGGGCCCCCGCGAGCCACCCCACCCGGGTGCCCGCGAGCCACCCCACCCAGGTGCCCGCGTTGCTCCCCAGGAACCGACCTCCCGCCGGGCGCCCACGAGGGGCGACACCGCTGCTCCGGAGGCAACGGGCCCGGGTCACCCACCTGCCGCGCGACTCGCCCGCGACCCACCGCAACCCGCCCCCCCAAGTCGTTGAGCAACCCGCCCCGCAAGTCGCTGCGCGACTCCGGGCGCCGTCTCTGCGACAATCTGGACCCATGGCTGGCCGCGCCCTGCTCCTCCGCGCCGAACCGGGCTTCAGCCTGCCCGCGTACGAGCGCTTCGCGCCGCCACCGCCCCCGTCGCTCGTCGCGGCTCGCCTGGAGGCATCGTCCGCCCCCGGCGACATCGTGCTCGACCTGTTCGGGCGCGGCGGCTGGGTCGCCCGGTCCGCCATCGACAGGCAGCGCAAGGCCGTCAGCCTCGAGAGCTCGGCGCTGGACCGGCTCCTCGCCGAGATCGTGCTGCGGCCACCGGACCTGCGCCACCTCGACGCCGCCATCCAGTCGCTTGCCGCGTCGGCGCGCCGCGAGTCCAGCCTCAAGGCCTCGATCACGGACCGCTACGCGAGCCGCTGCGCGACCTGCGACCGGCCCGTGATCCTCGACGAGCTGACCTGGTCCGCCGAGTCCACCGACGCGGACGGCCGCCCGGCCGGCCCGCGCCCGATCCGCAAGCACTACCGCTGCCCCGTCTGCCGCGATCAGCTCGGGGGGGGCGAGAACCGCCAGGCACCGGTCGACGCCACCGACATCGAGCGGGCGATGGATCCAGAGGGAGCCGAGGTCCGCACCCAGCTCCGGGACCGCTTCCCGACCCTGGAGGGCGGCGACTCGCTCGCCGACGAGCTCCTGGACCTGCACACGACCCGCCAGCTGGTCGCCCTGTCCGCGATCCTCGACCGATGCGAGGGCGACCTGCGCGCCGCCCCGATCGCCGCCGCGCTGCGCCTGGCCCTGCTCCACGCGGTCGCGCCCGCGAGCCGGCTCTCCACCTCGGCGGGCCGCGTCGCTCCCCTCAAGATCAGCGGCGGGCACGTGAAGCTCCCCGGCAACGCCCAGTGGCGGGAGCGGAACCCGTGGCTCGCCTTCGAGGACGGGGTCCGGGTCGTGCGGGGCTTCATCCAGCGGCTCGAGAGCGGCGCCTGGGGGCCCGTGGCGGCCCGCCTCGGTGACGACATGCGCAGCCTCGCCGAGGGTGCCGCCACCGCCGTCGTGAAGCAGGGCACGCCCGCCGCGCTCGACGCGCTGGGCCTCGAGGCGCGCCACCAGGCCGGCACCGGTGTCCGCCCGCGCGTCCGCCTCGCCGTCGGCACGCCACCGCTGCGCCCGGTCGCGGAGCGCCTCGCGTGGGCCTACCACGGGACCGCGTGGGTCCTGGGGCGCGAGGCGGCCTCCACGCTGCCGCTTGAGCCCCTGTTCGGGCCCGCGGTGCGCCCGACCTGGGGCTGGCAGGCAACCGCGATCAGCCGCTCGCTGCGCGCCGTGGAGCCGGTCATGGGCCGCGACGCCCGCGTCGTGTTCCTGCTGGAGGGCGATGGGCCGGAGAGCCTCGTCGCGTGCGCGCTGGGCGGCGTGACCGCGGGCTACCGCATGGCGGGCGCGCGCCTGCCGGAGGCCGGCCGCGACACTGGCGGTCTGGTGGAGCTCGTTCCCCCCGGCTCCGGCGCCGTCCCGCGCGGGGCCCGGACCCGCGCGAACCAGGCCCTGCCGCCGCTCCCGGGTGGCGCCGGGGACCCGGACTACAACCCGAACGACCGCCTGTTCGCTCCCGCCGAGCGCGGCGCCAACACCCCGTTCTCCGCAGAGGACGCGGAGCGTGCCGTTGTGGAGGCGGCCGTCGACGTCCTCAAGCTCCGCGGGGAGCCCGTGACCTTCGAGGGGCTGCTGGGCGAGATCCTCGTGGGCCTCGACCGGACCGGGCACCTTCGGCGGCTCGTTCGCCCGCCCGTGCCCGCCGAGCGGCGGGATGGAGAGGCGGCCACCCGGGAGACCGCGCCCCAGCTCACCGGCGACCACGTCGACCGCCTCCTCGCCCTCGTCCGCTCCGCCCTCGCGGGCGCCGAGGGCACGCGCCTGGTCAAGGTCGGCGACGACCGCTGGTGGCTCGGCGACAAGGGGGACCGCGAGATCGCTGCCGTGCCGCTCGCGGACCGGGTCGAGTGGGCTGTCTACAGCCTGCTCTCGACCGCCGGCAACCTGTCCGAGGCCGCGTTCCTGGACCGCGTCGCGGGCCTGTTCACGGGGCCGGACCTCCCCGACGAGGCGCTCGTCCGCGCCTGTCTGGATTCATACCGGAGCATCGCCTCGACGGCCGAGAAGCTCGCCACCGGCGATGACCTCGTCCGGCGCAGCGAGGAGCACAGCCGGCTCATCGCGAACCTCGTCGACGTCGGGCACCGCCTCGGCTTCTCGTGCTGGGTGGGGGAGCGCCAGCAGCCGCGCCGCGTCGACGGCTGGACCCTGGCCGACCACCTGGAGCGGCGCGAGCTGACCGGCCCGCCGAGCCTCGGCCGGATCGCGGCCCGCGACCTCGAGGACGTCGACGTCGTGTGGTACGTCCGCGGCCGCTCCGTGCTGGCCTGGGAGGTCGAGTGGACGGCGATGGTGTCCGACACCGTCCTGCGCCGCCACGCGCGCGTCCCCAACGACGACCGCATGGTCAGGTTCCTCGTCGTGCTTCCGGAGCGCGTGGAGCTTGTCCGCCACAAGCTGGATCGCTCGCCGCTCCTCCGCGAGGGCCTCGAGGCCGGCGGCTGGCACATGGTCAAGGCCAACCACGTCCGCGACTGGGCGGCCCGCGAGCAGGTGGCGCTTTCGGACCTCGAGCCGCTCCTCGGCCTGGACCCCGCGGCCGAGCGCACGGGCGACCAGCTCTCCCTGTTCGGCGGGGGCGCGGTCGCGGCTGCCGCAGGCGCGGGCGAGGGCGAGGGCGAAGAGGCCGCCGGCGGGACGGCCCCGGGACCCGGCAAGGCCCCCTGACCGGCACACCGCGGGCCGCTCGGCGGTACGCTTCCCCCCTGTCCCCACCGACCTCCGCGGCCTTTCGCCGCCTATCGCCAGTGCTCGCTAGGGGAGCCCCACGTGTCCGACCCTGTCTCGCCGATCGACAAGATCGCCGTCGCCTTCTGGGAGGACTTCCTCCCGCTCCAGCCGACCACCGCCACCGTCTACGGCGATGACCGTTACGACGACCGCCTCGAGGACCCGGGGCCCGAGGGCCGGGCCGCCGCCCGCGCGCTCGCCGAGCATGTCCTGAGCGAGATTGCCGAGGTGCCGGACGAGGGCCTCTCGGTGGAGGAGCGGATCACCAAGGACATGCTCCGGATCGTGGCCGACCTCGCCATCGAGGGCGACGACCGCTCGTTTCACGAGCTGCGCGCCGTCGACCACATGGAGGGCCTCCAGCTCCAGATCAGCCAGATCGCGCAGTTCCAGGCGGCGGACACCCCCGAGCGCCTCGAGAAGTTCGTCGCGCGGCTCCACGCCTACGACGACGCGATCGACGCCACCATCGGCGTCATGGACGACGGGCGCGCCTCCGGGCGGACCGCGGCGCGGATCGTCGTCGAGCGCACCATCGACCAGCTGGACCGGCTGCTCGCGATCCCCGTCGAGGACTCGCCGATCGTCGCCACCGCGCGTGTCGCGAGCGAGGCGGACCGCGCGGCCGTCCGGGGCGCCCTCCGCGAGTCGATCTACCCCGCCAACCGGCGGCTCCGCGAGGCGCTCGCCGGACCGTACCTCGGAGCGAGCCGCGAGCTCCCGGGCCTGATCTCGGCCCCCGACGGCGAGGCGCTCTACCGCTACGCGATCCGGGCCTGGACCACGCTCGACATGGATCCCCGCGACGTCCACCAGGTGGGGCTCGACGAGCTGGCCATGATCGACGAGGAGCGCCGGGCGATCGCCAACGCCGAGGGCTACGGCGACGACGTCGAGGCATACCGACGCGCGCTCGCGGACGATCCCGCGAACCAGGCCGCCACCCGCGAGGAGCTGGTCGCCCGCGCGACCGAGGACATCGGCCGAGCCCTGGATGTCGCGCCGCGGATCTTCGGGCGCCTCCCGTCCTCGGGCTGCGAGGTGAAGCCGGTCGAGGCGTACAAGGAGAAGGACGTCGCCTTCGCCTACTACTACCCGCCGACGCTCGACGGGACGCGGCCCGGCACCTACTACGTCAACACCTATGACCTGCCGAGCCGGACCTACTCCAAGCTCGCGTCCACGACGTACCACGAGGCGATCCCCGGGCACCACTTCCAGATCGCCCTGGAGATGGAGCACCCGAGCCTCAACCTGTTCCGCCGCCTCGGGTCCCGCATGGTGGGCGGCGCGTACGTCGAGGGCTGGGGCCTCTACGCGGAGCGTCTCGCCGACGAGTACGGCCTCTACCGCAACGCGGGCGAGCGCCTGGGCATGCTCGACGCGCAGGCCTGGCGCGCCTCGCGGCTCATCGTGGACTCCGGGATGCACGGCCTGGGCTGGACGCGCCAGCAGTCGATCGACCAGCTGCTGCGGACCGGCCTGTCGATGACGGATGCCGTCATCGAGACGGACCGCTACATCGGCTGGCCCGGTCAGGCGCTGTGCTACATGACCGGCATGCGGCTGATGCGCCAGCTGCGCCGGGACCTCGAGACCCGCGACGGCGCTGCGTTCGACCTGCGCAGCTTCCACGACGAGCTGATCGGCCACGGGTCGCTGCCCCTGGCGACGCTGGCCAAGGAGCTGCCGGGCTGGGTAAAGCCCAAGGCTGAGCCGGAGGTCGCCCTGACGCCGATGCGCCCCTGACTGAGCGGGGCGATCCCTGGGGCCTCGCCCCGCCGCCGGGACCCGCGATCGAGCTCGAGCTCTAGCTGTCGAAGCCGATCCCCAGCGCATCCATCGCCCGGAGGAACAGCCCGGGCCGCCCCTCGTTGGCGTCCGCGGCGATCACCGCGCGGCGCATGAGCTCCACGGCCGGCGTCCGGACGGGCTCGGGCGGGATGGGGAACGGCCGCGACCGCACGAACCGCATCCGCAGCCGCGGCGCGTCCGGCGCCAGGACCTTGTCGCGCAGGATCCCGGCCGCCCAGCGCGAGGACCCCACGCCCAGGCCCGTGTAGCCCAGCGCGTAGTGGACCCGCCCGCCGAGCGCCTCGCCGAACGTGACGTGGAACCGGGTCGTCGTGTCGATCGCGCCACCCCAGCGGTGGGTGAACCGGATCCCCTCGAGCATCGGAAACGTCCTCGCGAAGCTTCGCTCCAACACCTCGAAGGTCGCGGGCCGCCGGTCGTACGCCGGGACCACGCGGTTGCCGGGGTGGTAGATCGCGTCGTAGCCGCCCCACAGCATCCGGTCGTCGGCCGTGAGCCGGAAATAGTGGAACTGGTTGCCGGCGTCGCTGAGGCCCTCGCGTCCGCGCCAGCCGATCGACGCCCGCTGTCCGGGGGTCATAGGCTCGCTCATGAGCACGTAGTCGTAGACGGGCACGAAGGTCGGCACGAGCCGCCCGAGCCAGCCGCTGTAGGCGGACGTCCCGACGAGCACCTGCGACGCCTCCACGACGCCACCGCCCGCAACGAGCACATCGACGCCGCCGGCCCTGCGCCGCAGCCCGGTGACCCGCGATCCCTCGAACACGGTCCCGCCGCGTCGCTCGACCGCCGAGGCAAGGCCCCACGCGAGCTTCGCCGGGTTGACCATCACGGTGCGATCGCCGCCCGCCCGGACCCCGGCCAGGAACCGCGGCGAGGGGATCTCGGCCTGGATCTCGTCACGCTCGAGGAACCGCAGCGGGTTGCCGTGCCGGTTCGCGAGCTCCACGGACGCGCGCAGGTCGTCGACCTGGTGCGGCTCCGTCGCGACGTCGAGCGTGCCTGTCTCCTCGAGCTCGCAGTCGAGCCCCTCCGCGCGCACGAACGCGACCAGCTCGGCCAGGTTCTCGACGCCCTGGCGCTCCAGCTCCGCGATCTCGTCGGGGAAGTGCAGCAGGCCGTTGGACAGCCCGTGGGTCAGCGAGGCGGCACAGAACCCGCCGTTGCGGCCGCTGGCGCCGTGGCCAACCTGTTCGGCCTCGAGCACCGCCACCCGCAGCGTCGCGTCCGCCTCGAGCAGGGCGACCGCGGCCCACAGCCCGCTGAACCCGCCGCCGATGACGGCGACATCGACCCGGCGCCGCCCGGACGCCGGGATGCGGCGCGGGCCGGGGTCGCCGGTGGTGAACCAGAAGGAGCCGCCGGCGGCTGGTGAGAGGCTGGACATGTCCTGCGCAATGTACGCGGATCGGGGACCGAAGGGCCAACGAAGGTTCGATATTCGCAACGGAAGAGCCAGAATGGGACGATATCCGCGTTGACGGGTCCGATGGACCTGTGGCACGATCGCGGCTATCTGTTGCACTGCCTGCAACGCCTGTCCCGGTCCGTGCACCGGGAGGCGGTGTGGGCGCCCCGCACGTCGCAGCGTCCCGCGACGGGAGCCCGCCCGGGCACGAGGGGTCGAAGCCTGGAGGCACCATGACGGCCGAACCCGCTGCCCGCCCGAACCCCACCCTGCGCCGCGACAGGCAGCACGCGATGTACAAGCGCGCGTGCGAGGTCCTCCCCGGCGGCACGGACTCCAACTTCCGCGCCTGGGGCGAGGACACGGTCTACGTCGACCGCGGCAAGGGCGGCCGGGTCTGGGACATCGACGGCAACGAGTACATCGACCTGCGCATGGGCTACGGCCCGGTGATCCTCGGCCATGCCGACGACCGCGTGGACGAGTACGTGAACGAGCGGATGCGCAAGGGCGTCAGCTTCTCGCTCACGAGCGAGGACGAGGTCCGGGCGATGGAGATCGTCAAGGAGCTCAACCCCTGGATCGGCAAGGCGCGCATGACGGTCTCGGGCACCGAGGCCACGATGCACGCGATGCGCGTCGCCCGGGCCTACACGGACCGCACGAAGATCGTGAAGTTCGAGGGCCAGTACCACGGCGTCCACGACTACGCGCTGATCAGCGTCGCGCCCAACAACATGGCGGACCTCGGCGACGAGGACAACCCCGTGGGCCTCGCCTGGGGCCGCGGCATCCCGGCCGAGATCGCCAGGACGATCATCCCGGCCCGCTACAACAACATCGAGCGCCTGCGCGCGCTGTTCGAGCGCCAGGGCGACGAGATCGCGGCCGTCATCGTGGAGCCGGTCCTCGGGAACGCGCAGGGGATCATGCCCCGGCCGGGCTTCCACCAGGAGATGCGGGCCCTCACCGAGGAGTTCGGGATCCTGCTGATCTTCGACGAGGTCAAGACCGGCTTCCGCTTTGCCAAGGGCGGCGCCGCCGAGTTCTTCGGCATCACGCCGGACATCGCGACGTACGCCAAGGCCCTGGGCAACGGCTACCCGGCCGCGGCGTTCGCCGGGCGCGAGGAGATCATGGAGGTCCTGCCCTCCAAGGTCAGCCACGGCGGCACGTACGCTGGCAACCGCGTCGCCGCCTCGGCCGCCGTCAAGACCCTGGAGATCCTGCGCGACACGGACGCCCTCGCAACGATCCACCGGACGGGCGAGACGATGCAGGCTGGCATCCGGCAGCTGCTGGACGCGAAGGGCCTCGCGTACCACATCACCGGCCACCCCTCGATGTTCGGGATCATGTTCACCGAGAAGGTCGCGACCGAGTACCGCGATTGGGCGAACACGGACCACGAGCTGTACGACGCCATCGCCGTCGGCATGCAGGCCCGCGGCGCCATGCCGGAGCCGGACAGCCGCGAGCCCTGGTTCGTGTGCGAGGCGCACGCCGGTGGCGACACGGTGGACAGGGTCCTGTCGATCTTCAGCGACTCGCTCGACGCGGCCCTCGAGGCCAGGGCACATGGGGCTTCGCTGATCCCGGCGCACGAGTCGACGTACGCCTCCAGCGACTCCACGCACTAGATGCCAGATGCAGGAGGGGTCCGAATGACGCTCGACGGGAATGCCGTCCGGTCTGTCGACCGCGCGGCGGCCCTGTTGCTGGCCCTCGGCGAGAGCCACGGCGAGGCGGGAGTGACGGAGCTCGCGCGCCGGCTGGGCCTCCACAAGTCCACGGCCTCGCGGCTGTTGGCCACGCTCGAGAAGCGCGGCCTGGTCGAACAGGACGACGAGACCGGCCGCTACCGGCTGGGCCTCGTCGTCATCCGCCTCGCCGAGAAGGCGGAGCGGACGCTCGACCTGCGGGCGATCGCCATGCCAGAGCTGGACCGCCTCGCTCGAGCAACGCACGAGACGACCGGCCTCGGGGTCGCGGACGGCGACCAGCTCCTGACGGTCGCCCAGGCCGACGGGCCCAACCTCGTTGCCGTGGGCGACTGGACCGGGCGTGGCGTGCCGATCCACTCGGTGGCCGCCGGCAAGGTGCTCCTCGCCGCCATGCCGGAGCGCGAGATCCTCAAGCTCGTGCGCCGGGGGCTGGACCGATTCACGGACCGGACCATCACCCAGCTCGAGCCGCTCCTCGAGGAGCTTGCCCGGATCCGCCGCCGGGGCTATGCGACGGCCTTCGGCGAGTTCGACGCGGGGCTCAACGCCGTCGCGGCGCCCGTCCACGACGCCCGTGGCCAGGTCACGGCGGCCGTCGACATCTGGGGCCCGACCTTCCGGATCACGCCCCAGCGCATGCCGGAGCTGGTCCAGCAGGTCCGCGAGAGCGCGGCCGCAGTGTCGGTCCGGCTCGGGGGAACGGCGGCCTGATCGGCCGCCACCCGGCCGCCTGACGCGCCCGCGCGTCTGGCCCCTTTGCTAGGCTGGAGGCGCGATGACGATCCCCCAGGACCTCAGCGACCAGCTGCTCAAGCTCCTCCAGGAGACGGTCTTCCCCGTCCTCCTGATCGTCGTCATCGGGCTGGTGCTGGTCAAGCTGGCGCGGATCGGCGTCGGGACGACCGTCAAGGCCCTGCTGGACCGCGAGACGAGCGAGGGCACCGCACAGGAGCTGTCCGCCGTCGAGATCAAGAAGCGGATGGACACGCTCGAAGGTCTCGGCACGACCGTCATCCGCCTGTTCGTGGTGGTGATCGGGGGCGTGATGATCCTGGGCGAGCTCCACCTGGACATCGGGCCGGCGGTGGCCGGTCTCGGCGTCGTGGGCATCGCCGTGGGCTTCGGTACCCAGAGCATCGTGCGGGACTACTTCACGGGCGCCCTGATCCTGGTCGAGAACCAGTTCAGCAAGGGCGATGTCGTGTCGCTCGCCGGCGTCTCAGGCACGGTCGAGGACTTCAGCCTCCGGCGCACCACCCTGCGCGACCTCGACGGCGTGGTCCACACGGTGCCCAACGGCGAGATCAAGGTGGCGTCGAACAAGACGCGGGTCTGGGCGCGCATCAACCTCAACGTGACGATCGCCTACGGCACGGACGTCGAGCGCGCGACGCGCGTCGTGGACGACGTGGGCCGGGCCATGGTCGCGGACCCGGAGTGGCGCCGCCGCCTGATGGAGGCGCCGCACGTCGAGCGGGTCGAGGCGATGGGAGAGTACGGGATCACGATCAAGATCCTCGGCCTCGTCCGCGCGACGGAGCAGTGGGCCGCCGGCGGCGAGCTCCGCAAGCGGCTCCTGGCCGCGTTCTCGACCCACGGCATCGAGATCCCGCGGCCGCAGCGCGTCGTCCTGGCGCGCGACCCGCAGCTGGATCCGTTCGCGGCGGGCGGCGCGTCGCTCGAGGGGCCCACGCAGGACGATCTCTCGGCGGGAACCGAGTAGCGCGGGCCACGCGACCCGAGACGGTGCGAAGGCGGGCCGCCGCACCCGCGTAGAATGGGCGGACCCACGAAGTGGTGCTGCTGGAGGGCTCCCGTGACTGTCGACCCCCAGGCCGAGCCCGGGCCTGCGATCGAGAACCTCCTGGCCGAGACGCGCGTGTTCCCACCCGATCCCGCCTTCGCTGCCCAGGCGAACGCGACGGCGGCCCTCTACGACGAGGCCGCGGCGGACTACGTGGGCTTCTGGGACCGGCAGGCCAGGGAGCGGATCTCCTGGTTCACGCCCTATGACCAGACCCTCGAGTGGAACCTCCCCGACGCGAAGTGGTTCATGGGCGGCGAGCTCAATATCGCCTACAACTGCGTCGACCGCCACGTCGAGCGCGGTCTCGGCAACAGGGTCGCGTATCACTGGATCGGCGAGCCCGGCGACACGCGGACGCTCACCTACAGCGACCTGATGATCGAGAGCTCCAAGGCGGCCAACGCGCTGCTGGAGCTGGGCGTCCGGAAGGGCGACCGGGTCGCGATCTACATGCCGATGATCCCCGAGCTGCCCATCGCGATGCTGGCCTGCGCCCGGATCGGCGCGCCGCACACGGTCGTCTTCGGCGGGTTCTCCGCGGAGGCCCTGTCGGGCCGCATCAACGACTGCGGCGCGAAGGTGCTGATCACCGCGGATGGCGGCTGGCGGCGCGGCAAGAAGGTCGGCCTCAAGCATCACGTCGACGAGGCGGTCGTCGATTCGCCGACCATCGAGCACGTCATCGTCGTGGACCGCCTGGGCGACGGCGTGCACATGGTCCCGCCGCGCGACATCTGGTGGCACGACATCGTCGACCGCCAGGACGAGGTCTGCAGGCCCGTCCCGGTGGACAGCGAGCACATGCTCTACCTGCTGTACACGTCCGGGACGACGGCGACGCCGAAGGGCATCCTGCACACATCCGCGGGCTATCTCCTGGGGGCCGCGTTCACGCACTGGGCCGTCTTCGACATCAAGCCGGATGACGTCTACTGGTGCGCAGCCGACATCGGCTGGGTGACCGGCCACTCGTACATCGTCTACGGGCCGCTCGCCAACGCGACGACCGGGATCCTGTACGAAGGCGCCCCGGACGCGCCGACGTGGGATCGCTGGTGGGAGATCATCGAGCAGTACAAGGTCACCATCCTCTACTGCGCCCCGACCGCGATCCGGGCCTTCATGAAGCAGGGCGAGGCGATCCCGGCCGCGCACGACCTGTCCTCGCTGCGGCTCCTGGGCTCGGTCGGTGAGCCGATCAACCCCGAGGCCTGGCGCTGGTACAAGGACGTCATCGGCGGCGGCAAGGCGCCGGTCGTCGACACGTGGTGGCAGACCGAGACGGGCCAGATCCTGATCTCGCCGCTCCCCGGCGTCACGACGACCAAGCCAGGTTCCGCCACCTTCGGCCTGCCGGGCATCGACGCCGACGTCGTGGACGCCGAGGGCAAGTCCGTCCCATTCGGTGGCGGCGGGTACCTCGTGCTCAAGCGGCCGTGGCCAGGGATGCTGCGAGGCATCTACGGGGACCCGGAGCGGTACAGGAAGACCTACTGGTCGCGCTTCCCCGGCATGTACTTCGCCGGCGACGGCGCCAAGCGCGACGAGCAGGGCTACCTCTGGCTGCTGGGCCGCGTCGACGACGTCATGAACGTCGCCGGCCACCGGATCAGCACCACGGAGGTCGAGTCCGCCCTGGTGGATCACCGGTCCGTGGCGGAGGCCGCGGTCGTGGGCAAGAGCGACGCGATCTCCGGCCAGGCGATCTTCGCCTTCGTGATCCTCAAGGCCGGGCAGGAGCCGTCGGATGCGTTGTCGGTCCAGCTGCGGGAGCATGTGGCCTATGTCATCGGGCCGATCGCCCGGCCCAAGTTCCTGCTGTTCGTCCCTGACCTTCCGAAGACTCGGTCGGGCAAGATCATGCGGCGGCTCCTGCGTGACATCGCCGAGGGCCGTACGCTGGGCGACGTGACGACCCTCGCGGACGCCAACGTCGTCGACACCATCCGATCCAACACGGGCAAGGCCGAGGAGTAGCCAGTGCCGTTCGGCTTCCTGAAGCGCCGCAAGCCCGCGGAGTCCGGGTCCGGCGGTGCCGCGAAGGGCGGGGGACCGGGGGCGGCCACCCCCTCGCACCTGCACTCGGGTGCCGTCCGCGGGGTGCCGTTCACCGCCCTCACGGAGGACTGGCGGCTGCGCGGCCGCATGGACATCACGGGCCGGCTCTCGGACGCCCTCAACAAGCGTGAGGCCATCGCGATCACCGACGTCTCCTGGGGCGCGACGGACGCCACGGAGCTTGAGTCTGCCCCCGGGCTCAAGAGCGTGGACCCGTACGACCTGATCATGGTCACCGCCGGCGAGGACAGCCTGCCGCCCCTCACCGATACCGAGCGCATCGCCCTCAGGGTCCACAAGGTGGCCTACGACGTGGCGCTCGAGGTGCCGCCGTTCCGGGTCATCGGGACCGTGTACCTGCACCCGGGCTCCGAGCCGGACCGACTGCTGGACCGCTCGACCGAGATGTTCGTCGCGGTCGCCGAGGCGACGGCCAAGCACGGTGACGTGGAGGTCACCGACCCCGACGTCGAGGTGATCCTCGTGAATCGCTTCTATCTTCGCGGCGTGACCCAGGTCGACAAGCGCACCGGACAGCCGCACCAGAAGCTCCCGGGCGCGCCGCTGGGCGGCACGAGCTGGCAGGACCGCAGCTAGCGCCCGGGCCGCGCTCCGGGAACCACCCGGTGCCAGGACCTGGGCTCAGGCCCGGGCGGTCATGGTCTTCCCGAAGAGGCGGAAGCCGCCCTTCGCCGCCTGGGTGACCTCACGGCCGAGCAGCCGGTCGGCGAGCACCGCGAAGTCCCCGGTGATCGCCTCCCTGGGCGCAAGCTCGACGAGGGTCCGACCCTCATTGGTGGCCTTGACGAGCACCTTGCCGTCGGAGCGCACCGTGGCGTAGCACGGGATCCCGATCGCCTTCTCGACGTCCTCGGTCGGGACGCCGGAGCCGGCGCGGTTGACGATGAGCACGAGGCGGTCGCGCATGCCGAGCTCATCGGCGACGTCGCGGAGCTTGACCACCGCACGGATCGCAGGCAGGTCCGGGGTCACCGGCACGAGGATGCGGTCCGCCTTGTCGAAGACGGCCCGGTTGAGCGGGCTGTAGGACGGGTGGAGGTCCGCGATGACGAAGTCGACGTTCTTGCGGCCGGCCGCGATCGAGGCGGCCACACGGTCCGGGTCGAGGATCTCCGTGTGGATCGGGCTCGCGGAGAGCGGCAGGACCCGCAGGCCGGATGGATGGGCCGACGCGAGCTCGAAGAACGGGACGACGGGGCCGCCGTCCAGCTCGTCGCGCCAGGCGTCGACGACCGTGGGCACGGCGTCCATGCCGAGCGAGGTGCTGACGTGGCCGGTGACGGTGTCGGCGTCGACGAGGAGCACGCGCTGGCCCTTGTCCGCGAGGGTCGCGGCGAGGTTCAGGGCGATGGTGGTCTTGCCCACGCCGCCCTTCGGGTTGAAGATCGCGACCAGCTGTCCCCGCCGGCCCCAGTCGCGCGCCCCGAGCTCGCACTGGAGGACGGGTCCGGAGCCGTCGTCGACCGCGACCGAGCGGATGCACATGGCCTCGATGCGCCAGCGGATGGACTCCGCCGAGTACGGCCGGGTGATGTACTCGTCGTCCTCGTGACCCGGACCCGTGATGTCGAGGGCGTCCATGGTCGCCGGGTTGACGATCATGAGTGCGGGGATCGACCGGCCGCGGTCGTGGAGCAGGGACCACGCGTAGGTTGCGACCTCCGGCTCGATGTCGGCGTCGATCATCGCGACGGCCACGTCGGAGCGCGCCACCAGGAGGGCGGCGAGGTCGCGCACGTCCTCGAGCGGCACCGGGTCGAACCCGCCGATCGCCAGCTCGGCCGCGACGGGGTCGCGCTCGGTCGCCGGCAGCAGCAGCGCGACGGCGGGCCGGGCGGTGGACGTGGCCATGGAGATCAGCCCTCCGCCTCGGGATCGCGGGCGGTCACATGCACGACGCCATCGCCGCTGCTGGTGACCCGGGCCGCGAAGCCGGGCATGGTCGGGACGGCGTCCCGGAAGGAGACGTCCGGCCGGTGGGTGACGTTGAAGACGAACTCACCGTCGGGTCCGGATGCGACCGCCACCGCCTGCACGCCCACGAAGCGGCCGAGGTGGCGCTTGAAGCTTGCGATGCTCGCGACCGATACGAGGCCGGACACGATGACCTGGGTGGTGCGCGGCTCGCCGTCGGCGGCGCCCTCGCCGTGGTTCGGCAGGAGCGACGCGAGGCGGTCGGTGTAGGACTCCTCGAACCCGCCGGCGCCCACGCGGGCGGACAGCGCGGCCTGGGCCTCGGGGTCGTACTCCTCGTCGACGTCGACGCGGCCCTTGAGCAGCTCGGCCGCGGTCTCGGCGACGTCGGCCGCGGCCTCCGCCTGGTCGGCGGACTCGGCGGCGGACTCGGCGGCCACGACGGCCTCGGCGGCGGCCTCGAGGGCGGCCATGATGGCGCCACGGTCGACCGGATCGCCGGTTTCGCCATCGCCCGGCAGGAAGCCGTCGGGGGTCTCGCCGGCGGCCCAGCGCGGGACGTCGTCGACCGGCTGCTCCAGCGTCCACTCCTCGGACCCATCGCCGTCCAGCTCGGCCTCGGGCTCGAGGGTCTCAGTCTCGGCCGCGACCTCGGCGATGGCGATGGCAGGGGGGGCGGTCGTGGCGGTGGCGGTGGTGGCGGAGGCCCAGGCGTCGGGCTCACCCCACGGGTTGGCGGCCGGGATCTCGGCCACGGCCACGGCCTCGGGCTCGGGCTCGGGCTCGCCCCAGGCGGCCTCGGGCTCGCCCCAGGCGGCCTCGGGCTCGATCGTCTCGGCGACGGCCTCGAGCTGGACCTCGGGCTCGGCCTGGGCGACGGCCTCGGCAATCTGCTCGGCGGCGTCGCCGGCGGCGACGGCAACGACGTCGTCTGTCGGGACCTCGAGCGGCTCGGGCACGGCAATGTCGACGAGCTTGGCCAGCGTGTCGAGCACCGGCGGCTCGGGCAGGGACTCGGCCATGGTGGCGAGGCGGGCCGGATCCTCCTCGCTGGCGAGGCGGACGGAGTAGGCCTCCAAGTCGGCCTTGTAGGCGGCGGCGGTCTGCTCGACCTCGCTCACGCGGCCCTCGATGGCGGCGGCATGTGTCGCGAGCTCCTCGTCGAGGCCCAGCTTGCGAGCGTCGATCCTGTTCTCGGTCTCTTCCTTGACCCGTGCGATCTCCGCGCGCGACCACTCCTTGATCCGGGCGATATCCTGGTCGCTGCGGACACGAAGGGCGTCCTCGCCCTCCTTGGAGCCGCTGCGGATGGTCTCCACGACCTGCGCGACGTCCGTGTCGACCTGCGTGAGGGCCTGGTCACGAGCCGCGATCGCGGTCGTGCGGATGGCGGAGGTGAGGTCCGCCATGAGCTTCGTTGGCTTGCGCGTGGGCACCACCGGAGCCGGGGCCGGCGCGGGCTCGAGATCGATCATTGCGGGCTCCTGGGCGTCGGACGGGGGTGCGGCCCCGTCATCAGAGGGGTCGGCAGGCCGGGGCTGGGACGTGAGGCCCAAGCGGCCATTGAAGTCGGTGGAGGGCCACGCCACGGGCGCCTCGGCCCCTGGCTCCGCAGCGGTCTCGTCGGCGGCGGGGGCGGTCTCGTCGGTGGTGGGGTTCTCGTGCGAGCGGTCCGAGCTCCAGGGGAGCCGGAAGCCGGAGCGGGTATCCGAGTTCGCCATGGGTAGGGCACTCATCCTTGTGAACGGCGGGCAGGCCGTGGCTTGCATGCACCATAG
>JANNHX010000256.1:0-2744 GCA_031404615.1 Chloroflexota bacterium | reverse complement strand
CACGCATCCTGTGGCGGTCGATGGCGAGCGTCTCGATCAGCCCGGCCATGACGCCCAGCGACGCGTCAAGCGTCGCGATCGCGGCGAAGAACGCGGGCTTGTCCTCCTGGAGGTCGCGCTGGTACGCGAGCGGCAGGCCCTTGAGCAGCGCGAGCATGCCCGTGAGCGCGCCGATGACGCCCGCGGACCGCCCGCGGACGAGCTCCGCCGGGTCCGGGTTCTTCTTGTTGGGCATCATCGAGGAGCCGGTGGAGAACGCGTCGGCGACGCGCACGAACCCGAAGCGCGGATTCGACCACCACGTGATCTCCTCGGCGAGCCGCGAGAGGTGGACCATCGCGAGGGCGGCGGCGGCGAGCACCTCGACGACGAAGTCGCGGTCAGCGACCGCATCGAGCGAGTTGGCGGTCACCCCGTCAAACCCGAGCTCAGCGGCCGTCGCCTCGCGGTCCAGCGGGTAGCCGGCGCCGGCAAGCGCACCTGCGCCCAGGGGCGAGACGTTCAGCCGGCGCTTGGCGTCCCAGAACCGGCCCCGGTCGCGCTCAAGCATCTCGACGTACGCCAGGAGGTGGTGCGCGAGCAGCACGGGCTGGGCCGGCTGGATGTGCGTCGTGCCGGGCAGGACGGCGTCGCCCTCGCGGTCCGCGAGGTCCACGAGCGCCCGCTCCATGCCCAGGAGGGCCTCGTCGAGGCGCGCCACCGCCCGCCGCGTCCAGAGCCGCAGGTCCGTGGCGACCTGGTCGTTCCGCGACCGACCGGTGTGCAGCTTCCCGCCGACCGCGCCGACCCGCTCGGTCAGCAGGGTCTCGAGGTTCATGTGCACGTCCTCGAGCGCCGGGTCCCACGCGACGGCACCCGCGACGACGTCGTCGCGCAAGGAGACGAGGCCGAGCTCCAGGCTCTTGACCTCCTCGTCCGTCAGGAGTCCCGCCCGCCCGAGGCCGCGCACGTGCGCGATCGAGCCCGCGATGTCGTCGAGCGCGAGCTCGGCATCGACCTTGATCGACCGGGTGAAGTCCACCATCCGCGCATCGGGTCCGTCGCCGAACCGCCCGCCCCAGAGTCGCATCGGTGCCTCCTTCGGGCGGGTCAGCCCGGGGCGTCGCGGAGGCGGCCGGCGGCCTCCTCCGGGGTGAGGTCGCGCTGCGGCTCCGAGAGGAGCTCGTAGCCGACCATGAACTTGCGCACGGACGCGCGCAGGAGCGGCGGGTAGAAGTGGGCGTGAACCTGCCATGCGTGGTCCCACTCGCCGGCGTAGGGCGCCTGGTGCCAGCCCATCGAGAACGGGAACGGCTTGCGGAACAGCGCGTCGTAGCGGAGGTTGAGATCCTTGAGCGCCGAGGCCAGGCCGTCGCGGGCGTCGCCGTCGAGGTCCGCGAGGCGGGCTGCCGGGGCGTCGGGGATCAGCAGCACCTCGAACGGCCAGCCCGCCCAGAACGGCACGACCGTGAGCCAGCCGTCCGCGTCACGCACGACCCGGGGGCCGCCGCGCTCCGCGACCGCGTAGTCCATGAGCAGCCGCGTGCCACCGGCCGCGTAGTGGTGGGCCTGCCGGGCCGCCTCGTGCTCCGCCTCGACGGGGAGGGCGTCGCCCGACCAGATCTGGCCGTGCGGGTGCGGGTTGCTGGCGCCCATCGCCGAGCCGCGGTTCTCGAAGACCTGGACCCAGCGGAAGCGCCCGCCGAGCTCGGTCGACTGCTCCGCCCAGACATCGACGACGCTCCGGATCCCAGCCGTGTCCATGCCCGCGAGCGTCACATCGTGGCGCGGTGAGAAGCACACGACGCGGCAGGTTCCGCGGGTCCCCTCGGCGCGGAACAGGCCGGTCCCGACCCTGTCGCCCGAGGTGTCGGGCCGCAGCGCCGCGAAGTCGTTGGTGAACACGAAGGTGCCGTCGTAGTCCGGGTTCACGTCGCCCGTGACGCGGGTGTTGCGCGGGCAGAGGTAGCACTCCGCGTCGTGCTCCGGGCGCTCCTCGGGCGGTTCCGGCTCCTCCGCGCCCAGCCACGGCCGCCTGGTCCGGCCGGCGGAGACGAGCACCCACTCGCCGGTGAGGGCGTTGTGGCGGCGGTGCGGCTGGTCGTCGAGGGCGGCGACCGCATCGTCGCCCGGTCGCCCGGGAGCATGCTGGCTCATCGGCTGGCTCCTTCAGGCAATCCGGCGGGCGCCGTCCGAGGCGGCGACCTCGAACACGCGCGGAATGAGGCCCGTGCGGGCCGGGTACTCGCGCATGACCGCCTCGCGGAGCGCGCCGACGGCCTCGCGGCGGACCAGGTTGATGGTGCAGCCGCCGAACCCGGCGCCGGTGAGGCGGGCGCCAATGACACCGGACACGCCCGCGGCGATCTCCACGAGCGCGTCGAGCTCAGGGCTGCTGATCCCGAACAGGTCGCGCATCGAGGCATGGCTCGCGTAGAACAGGCGGCCCATCGTCTCGATGTCGCCGGCCTCGAAGGCCTCGACGGCCCCGAGGACCCGGGCGTTCTCGTGGACGATGTGCTCAGCCCGGGCGGCGACGACCGGGTCCAGGCGCGGGCGGGCGGCGTCGAGCATCTCGGGGGTCACGTCGCGCAGGTAGGTGACGCCGGGGTCGGTCTTCGCGATCTCCGCGACCGCCGCCTCGCACTGGCTCCGGCGCTCGTTGTAGGCCGACGTCTCCAGCTTGCGCGGCGAGCCCGAGTGGCATGCCACGAGCGCGAGGTCCGGGTCCGCCATCGGGATCGCCCGGTGATCCAGGGTCCGGC
>JANNHX010000255.1:0-13897 GCA_031404615.1 Chloroflexota bacterium | reverse complement strand
CGTGGCACGGCGGGCTGAGGAGGGAGTTTCATCGGCTCAAGACTCAGAGTCTGTGAAATCGCCGTAGTGTCCGCCTTTAGGCGGACCGTCCTGGGTCCGGCTGCCTCCGCTAAAGCTACGGCGGTCCGCCGAAGCCTAGTGTCCGTGTGACGCTCGAAGCCGTCGACGGTGCGGCCCTCTGGGACCATCATGATTCCGGCGTTGTTGATGAGCATGTCGAAGTTGCCGGACCAGCCCGCGGCGAAGGTGCGAACCGACGCGAGGTCCTCGAGATCGAGAGGACGGACCTCCGGCCTCACGGGGAAGGTGCCAGCCACCTCCATGCCCTTCCTGACATCGCGGACCGCAAGGACGACGGTCGCGCCGGCCCCCGACAGCGCCCTTGCCGTGGCCTCGCCGATCCCGCTCGATGCTCCTGTGACGACGATCGTCCGGCCGCGCATGCTCGGGAGCGCGAGATGGGTCATCGAACGAATCCCTGCGCCAGCACGTCGGCTGGATGGCCCAGGACCGGGCCGTTCGGAATGCGCCGGACCAAGGTCACGATGGATGTGATGTAGGCGATCACCACGGCCCCAGCGACGGCTGCGACCCTGGCACCCGGGACCAGCCACCAGGCTGCTCCGACCAGCACGGTGCGGATGAGTGCATGGGCGATCCCGACCGGGTGCCCGATGACCCACAAGAACACGACCCAATGCAGTCCGAGGCCGATCCCGACCGTGAGGGGGACGAGCTCGGGGGCCAGCGCCAGGACGCTGAGGTGGACCACCCACAGGAGGTTGACCATCCGCGTGCTGAGGGCCATGAGCCGTCCGAGCGAGTTCGTGTTGCCCAACAGCCGCTCGCCAAGCCTGCGAGCGAGGAGGGCCGCGATCGGGAAGATTGCGCCCGTTGCGAAGAGCAGGACGATGGTCGCCTGGCGGTCCGGGATGACGAGTCCTGCCAGGCCGACGGCCGTCCAGACGAGGGTGCCGGCGATCGGCAGGGCCAGGGAGCGGCCGGCCTGGTGGTCGTAGTCGGCGCGCAGGCCCGCAAGGCCTCGCGTCGGAGAGGTTGCGTCGATCGAGGTGGATGTCATCGGAGGTCCTCAGGTGGGCAGCGCGTGCCTAGCCCATCACCAGGGCGGGCGTGGAGACGGCGTCGATCCGCCGGGGCCGAGGGACCAGGGCCCGCCGCTCGTTGCCCACGATCAGCCCGTCGCGCATGCGCACGATCCGATCGCAGGCGGCCCCGACCTCGGGGTCGTGGGTCACGAGGACGATGGTCTGGCCGCGCTCCTCGTTGAGCCGGCGAAGCATCGCCAGGACCTCGGTGCTTCGCTTCGTGTCGAGGTTGCCCGTCGGCTCGTCGCCCATCAGCAGCTTCGGCTGGTTGACGAGGGAGCGCGAGATCGCGACCCGCTGCTGCTCGCCGCCGGACAGCTCCGTCGGTCGATGATCGGCACGATCGGCGAGCCCGACGGCCGCGAGCGCATCGCGGGCCTTGGACTGAGCGGCGCGCCCGGGCACCCCTGCGTACTCGGCGGCCAGGGCCACGTTCTCGAGCGCCGTGAGGGTCGGCACGAGGTTGAAGCTCTGGAACACGAACCCCATCCCGGCTGCCCGCATCCTCGTTCGCCCGGAGTCGGAGAGGCGCGTCATGTCCTGGCCGCCGATCCGGAGCTCGGCCTCGGGCTCGGACTCGCGATCGGGCGCGTGGAGCAGGCCGAGGATGTGCATGAGCGTGCTCTTCCCGGATCCGGACGGGCCCATGATGGCGACCATCTCCCCGGTCTCGATGTCGATGTCGACGCCCGCCAGGGCCTCGACCGAGTTGCGCCGGCTGAGGCGGTAGGTCTTGCGCAGGTTGCGCCCTTCGAGCATGGCCATGTCGTCTCCTTACTCGTAGCGGAGCGCCTGGACCGGGTCGAGCCGGGCCGCGCTCCAGGCGGGGACGATCCCGGCCACCATGCCGAGGATCGTGCTGAAGGCGACGGCGAACAGCGCCGTCAGGGGGGTGAGGTCGAACAGGATGGTCCCCGAGCTCCTCCCGGCCTCGTTGGCCAGCAGGACGACGATCGCCCCGAGCGCGAGGCCGAGGACGCCGCCGATCACGCCGATCACCCCGGCCTCGGCGACGAGCTCGCGGATGATCCGCCGGCGTGATCCGCCGATGGCGCGCTTGATCCCGATCTCGCGGGTCCGCTCGGTGACGCTCATCGCCATCGTGTTGATGACCGACAGGCCACCCACGACGAGGCTGATGACGGCGACCCCGATGATGATCGCGTTGAAGATCAGCGTCGTCGACCCGACCTGCTGGTCGAAGTCCGCGCTGGTCATCGTGGACAGCTTCGCTGGCAAGGCATCGATGCGCTCGGTGAGCGCCGCCTGGTCCGCGCCCTCGGCGGGATAGACGATCATCTGCGAGGCCAGCTCGCTCGCATCGAGGGCCGCGCCCAGGGTTGGCGGCAGCGTGTCGAGGAACAGCGCCTGGCCCGCGGCAAGCGGCACCATGGCGGACCCGTCCGGCGAGCTCAAGGTCGGCGCGAGGATGCCGACGACCTCGAACGCGACGCCACGCAGGTCGACGGACTCGCCCAGCGCGATGCCAAGCTCACGGGCCAGGTCCGAGCCCAGCACGGTGACCAGCAATCCCTCGTCGTCAGCCGTCAGGAGGCGCCCCTGCGCCGCCTCGACACCCGACCGGTCGAGCCCCTGGTCTGCGTCGGCGACCCGGCCCGTGATGATGCTCGGCATGCCGAACCCGGAGAACTCGACCGCGTCGAACGGGACCTGGACCTGGGGATCCACCGCGGCCACCCCGGGCATCGCCCGGATCTCGTCGGCCACGGCGAGGTCGATCGGCACCACGCCGACCCCGATCCCGCCCGTCGAGGCGTCGCTCACGATGACCTTGCCGACGTAATAGTCGCTTCCGCTGGACACGTAGCCGTTGACCTTGTTGGCCATCGAGGCGAAGACGACCAGCGCCCAGATGCCGATCGTGATCCCGAGGATCGTCAACGTGGTCCGCAGCCTTCGCCGCGAAAGCTCACGAAGGAGTCGCATGGCTATGCCTCCCTGGGGCTGAACGGGGCCAAGGTGATCGCGACCTTCCCCTGCGCGTGGCCCTCACCGACGTGGTCCAGCGCCTGCGCGGTGCGGCTCAGCGGATACGTGCGGCCAAGGACGGGCGTGACCGCCCCGGCCTCGACCAGGTCCTTGAGGACGACGAGATCGGCATGGTTCGTGGAGACGAGGAAGTTCCCGAGCCGCTGCGAGCCGAAGCGGAACAGGATCACGCCGCGGATGAGCCGGCCGGCACTCGAGAACCACCGGTTTCCGAAGTTCCCGCCGTTGGGGATGAGCACCCCGGTCGCGGTCATCGCCCGGCGCAGGCGAGACAGCGAGTGGTTCGAGACGTTGTCGAGGATGACGTCGTAGCGCTTCCCGTTGGCGGTGAAGTCCTCCTTCGTGTAGTCGATGACGTGGTCGGCCCCGATCGAGCGGACGAGCTCGAGGTTCCGGGTGCTGACGACCGCGGTCACCTCCGCGCCGAGCGCCTTGGCGATCTGGACCGCGAACGTGCCGATGCCGCCCGAGGCCCCGTTGACCAGGACCGTCTTGCCGGCCCGGACCTTGCCCTTGTCGCGGATGGCCTGGAGGGCCACGAGGCCGGCCATCGGAACCGTGGCGGCCTGCTCGAAGGTCAGGTTGGCCGGCTTGGGAGCCAGCTCGTCCTCGGACGCCGCGGCGTACTCGGCGTACGACCCCGTGGACGCCCCGAAGACCTCGTCACCGGGCTTGAACCGCGTCACGCCGCTGCCGACCGCCTCGACCTCTCCCGCGACGTCCGTCCCGCGGACGCCGGTCTTCGGCCTGCGCAGCCCGTAGACGGGGCGCGCGATGTACGGGAAGCCGCTCATGACCGCCCAGTCGGCCGGATTGACGCCGGCCGCGCGAACGCGGACCAGCACCTCGTGCTCGCCGATCTCGGGCCGCTCGATCTCCCGCAGCTCGAGCGCCTCGCCTGAGCCGTAGTTGTCCTGGACGATCGCCTGCATCGGATCTCCTCCACCTGGGACCTGCAGCGCTCCTGGATGGAGTGCGCCTACCGCACGCTAGGGAGGACGTCGCGCCCCTCCATCCGGACGAACACGTAGGCGGCACGTAGTGGCTCCGATGGTCACCTGGGAGATCCCGAGGGGCCCGGCACTACGTACCCGCTCGGTGTTGTCCGCGATGTGGTGAGCGAGGAGGCCCGCGACCATCTGGACCATGCCCATCTTCCTGATCGAGGTCCACATGGCGGACGCGGGAGCGCTCGAGCTCGAGCGCGCCGTGCGGATGCTGGAAGCCGCCCAGGCCCGGATGCGCGGGACCGAGCCCGTCACGCGCACGATCACCGTCGGCGTGGGCCACGAGGAGGATCGCCTCGTCTGCGTGGCCGAAGCGGCGAACCTCGCGTCGGTGCGACGCCTGGTGAGCGTGGCCCTCCTGCCGCCCGGGCGGATCCGCGAGATCCCCGACCTCCGCGAGATCCCCGACCTTCTCGACCGGCCGGGCATCCACCTACTCGGCGGTCGACACCCAGGAGGCGATGTTGACCCTGGAGTTGAACCCGAGCTTGTTGAGGATGTTGTAGACGTGGGTCTCGACGGTGCGCTCGGACAGGAATAGCCGGGTCGCGATCTCCTTGTTGCTCAATCCCTCGGCAACGAGCTCCGCGACCTCACGCTCACGCTTGCCCAGCGGATCGCGGGTCACCTCCATCGTCGGGCTCGCATCCCGCCCCACCGGCTTTCCGAGCCCCAGCGCCACGGCGCCGTCCCGATCAAGGTGCGCTCCCCCCTCGAAGGCCCTGATGTAGCGGTCGTCACCCAGCACGGCCCTGGCCTGTTCCTCCGCCGTCTCGACAAGGGGGATCATGAACGGGCTGACCTGCGCCCCGATCCGAAGGCGCAGCATCTTGGACGCCCCCAACAGCCCCGCGGCACGCTGCGCCTGGCCGGCCATGGCAGCGCTGGCGGCGAGCATCTGCATCCGCATCACGAGGCCCGGACGGTCGTCGATGACCAGGCTGGCGTGCAGCGCTTCGACCAGGGCGGCCTCGGCGGCGGCGTGCTCCCCCAGCATCAGGGCGCCCATTCCGGCACTCGTGAGGTGCGTGCTCAGCATGAACCGCTCGTTGTGCTGCCTGGACCGCGAGGCAGCGGCAAGGCCGACGTCGCGCATCCGGACAAAGTCGCCGTCGAGGCCGGCGATGAAGGCTTCGGACTGGGCGGCCGCGATGAAGGACATGTCGTCGCCCAGGTCTGCGGCGAGCTGGGTGGCATCGGCGGACGTGGTGTGAGCCGCCGTCACGTCGCCGGCGAGCACCTGGAGGGCCGCCTGGTTCGCGAGGATCCGCACGAGCAGCGCGTCCGCCTTCAGGCGGCGTGCGATCGCGGCAGCCTCAGCCGCGGCCTCCAGGCCCGCCACATGATCCCCCTCGACCACCGCGAGCGAGATCCGTACCTCAAGTGCCCTGCCTCGGATGGCGTCCTCGCCGCCGCAACGGGCAAGGAGGGCTTCGATCCAGTGCGTGCCCTCGGTCACCGCCCGGTTTCTCCAGTACGGCCCCAGCCCGGCCGCCATCGTCAGGCCGAGGTTCACGCCATCGGGGTCGGCGACGCAGTGCCGCAGGGCGGCCCGCAGGTTGTCGGCCTCCAGCTCCAGCTCGTCAAGCGGCGCCGAGGCGACGGTAGATGCGTCGGCCGGCGCGGGCACATCGAACCCGGTGAACCGACACAGGTCAGCAACGCAGGAGAGGTGGGCGCCCCTGGCCGCCTCCTCCTCATCCGCCTCGCGGAGTCGCACCAGCGCGAACTCGCGCATCGTCTCGTGCAACCGGTAGCGCGCCCTCCCGCTCGTTCCCTCGCGGACCACGAACGAGCGCTCGACGAGCCCGGTCAGGACGTCCATCACGCCGGCCGGCGTGGTTCCGCCAGCCTGGCCCACTTGCTCGGCCGCCTCCAGGCTGAACGACCCGGGGAACACGGACAGGCGTCGCAGGACGGCGCGATCATCGTCGCCCAGCAGATCGTGGCTCCATGCGATGGTGGCTTCGAGCGCCTGGTGGCGCGGCGGTGCCGTCCTGCTGCCCCCGACCAGCAGCGCGAAGCGGTCGTTGAGGCGCTCAACCAGCTGATCCAGGCCGAGGGTGCGCAGTCGCACCGACGCGAGCTCGATCGCAAGGGGGATCCCGTCCAGGCGACGGGCCAGCTCGACCACCGCCGCGCGGTTGTCCGGCGTGACCTCGAAGGCCGCGCCGGCCTCTCGTGCGCGCTCGACCAGCAGCGCGACAGCCTCGGTCTGCGCGGTCCGCTCCGGCGTCACCTGCTCATCGGGGTCCGGGACCGACAACGGGCGAACCTGGATGACCGTCTCTCCAGCGACGCCGAGGGCCTGCGTGCTCGTGGCCAGGATCCGGAGGGACGGCGCCTCCCGCAGAACCGCGTCCGCGAGCACGGCGCATGCGTCCAGGAGGTGCTCGCAGCTGTCGAGGACGAGCAGCAGCCGCCTGGGGGCGACGTACTCGATCAGCCTGGACATGAGCCACCGGCCAGACTCGTCCCGCAGGCCGAGCGACGTCATGACCGCCTGGGTGACGAGCTCCGCATCCCGCAGGCCGGCGAGCTCCACGAGCCACACACCGTCCGGGATGCCGCGTCTGAGGTCGGTCGCCGTCCGGATCGCCAGGCGGGTCTTGCCAACGCCACCGGGGCCGACGAGGGTGACCAGGCGCGCGGCGGTAAGGACGGACTTGATCTCCTGGACCTGGTGGCGTCGGCCGATGAAGCTTGTCAGCTCGGCTGGCAGGTTTCCCCGGGGCGCGGTGGCCCTGCCGGTCATGGTCACTCCTCGAGGTGAAGCGGCGGGGGCGGTGGGACGTCGCCTGAGCGGGGGCGGGCGCCGCGGTCACGATCGACACGGCCGGATCGAGCGTCTCGGAGGACGGCACCCGGCGCGTTCGCGCGTCGCCGCAGTATGCGCGCCCATGGGGGCGAGCTGGGACGTCTGTTCCGTCTACCTGGGCACGAGACGGGGAGGGAGCCGACACTCCGTCCCGCGATTCGAGCCTCACGCCCTTCGCCGGCGACGCCAACTGGCCCGCGGCTCGGCGCTCGCATCCAGTGGACGAAGTCAACGGTGCTTGCGCTTGGTTCATGTGTTGGGGCGAATCGCTTGTGGGTGAACCCGGGTGCGATTGAGCGTGAGGTCCCAAGCCATCTGGTGCCTCTCCCGTTGTCTGAGCGCGACACACCAAGTGCCTATCCCATTGACTCCCGGCGCTCGTGTTCGACGCGCGCCATCAGCAGGTCGTTCACACTGGGCGGGTGCCTCGCCGCCGCCGACTCCTCAGCGCGCTCCAGTTCATTCCCCGGGGCGGCTCGTCGCGACGCCCCGGACCGGGTGTTCGCGGCACTCGACCCAGCGCGCGGAGCGCCTCGGCTGCGGACAAGCACTTGGCTGCGCAAACGCGCCGGTCTTGACCCAGGAGTACGCAATTCATACGATATTGGTATGAGGACCACCGTCAGCGAGAAGGGTCAGATCACCATCCCGAAGCGGTTGCGTGATCGCCTCGGGCTCCGGCCGGGAACCGTGCTCGACTTCGAGGAGGCCGGCGGGCGGCTGGTCGGCCGCAAGCTGGTGCCCGCGGACCATCTCGACGAGCTGCTCGGGATCCTGGATCTTCCGGCCGGGGTCGACACGTTCGTCCGGGAGACTCGCGGCCCCGGACCGCTCGATGCCGGGCCCGAGCTGCCGGACGGCGGCCCGGACGACCCCGGCCGATGATCACGGCCGTCGACACGAACGTCCTCCTCGACGTCTTCGCCAATGACCCGACGTTCGGGTCCCGGTCCCTCGCCATCCTGCGTGACTGCCTCGCCGATGGGCCGCTCATCGCGTGCGAGGTTGTCTGGGCCGAGCTTGTCGCCGCGTTCCCCGACACGGACGCCGCGGACCGGGCGCTGGGCACGATCCCCGTGACCTTCGAGCCGTTCGGACGCGCCGCCGCGACTCGGGCGGGAGCCGCCTGGCGCGAGTACCGACGGGCGGGCGGGCCCCGGGAGCGGGTGATCGCCGACTTCCTGGTTGGCGCGCACGCGGTCGAGCAGGCCGATCGGCTCCTGACGCGCGACCGCGGGTTCCACCGGCTTGCGTTCGCCGGACTCGCCATCGTCGATCCGTCCGTCCTCGGCAGCTGACCCCGGCGATCAGGGGCCCTCTCGATCCCGCTTGTGTCGTGCCACCCTCGCGGAGATCGCCAGCAACGCCTCGACCAGGATCCATCGGTCATCACCCAGGTGGTGGAAGCGTTGATCCCACCGAGGCTGACGCGTCACGGTAATACCTTGACGTGTTACCGGTAGCGGTCACTCGGACGCCTATTGCCGGAAGGGGATCCGTGCGCTTTCCATGCCGTGGATCAAGGCCCGCCAACACGAGTGCGTCCAGGGCGGTTCCGACGTTGGGCTTGGTCACGCGGCGGCTGAGCGCTGGCTCGCCTTGGTTTGTCCACCGACTTGACTAAGCCCGATAGAGGGCGCAGCATCCGACCTGGTCGAGTCTCTTTCCAAAGCCCCGCTCGGCAAGCGTCAGGGGTGATTGCGGTTGGAGGAGTGCCTGCCCGGATGAGCGCCAGCGCGACGAAGCTGCCCGAAAAGGCCACGCACCAGCAGACGCGAACGTTCAATCAGCAGCTGGTGCTGCGCGCACTCCACGATCACAGTCTGCTCTCGCGCGCCGACCTGGCCCGGCTCACTGGTCTGACGCGTACCTCGGTCGGCGTCCTCGTCGGCACGCTCATCGACGACGGCCTGATCGAGGAAGTCGGTCGTGGCCCGTCGAGCGGGGGCAAGTCACCCATCCTGCTGCGCGTTGCTCCCGACGGTCGCCACCTGATCGGGCTCGACCTCGGCGAGTCGCAGTTCACCGGTGCCGTCGTCAACCTGCGTGGCGAGATCCTCCGCTCGATCCACCTACCCCTGGACGGACGGAACGGCGATGCCGCCGTCGAGCTCGTCCTGCAACTTGTCGATGCCCTGCGCACCGATGACCGGTCTCCCCTCCTCGGCATTGGCATCGGCGCGCCCGGCATCATCGACACGAGTAGGGGGACCGTCCGCTGGTCGGTCAACCTCGACTGGGCTGACCTCCGCCTCGGGCCGCTGCTCGAGCAGCGCTACGGCGTGCCGGTCCTGGTGGCCAACGACAGTCACGCCGCCGCCCTCGCCGAGCTGACCTTCTTTCGCCGCGCTCGCCCCAACAACCTGATCGTGATCAAGGTGGGTCGCGGGGTCGGCGCCGGGATCATCCTCAATGGCCAGCTGTTCCAGGGCGATGGCTATGGCGCAGGCGAGTTCGGCCACGTCTCAAGGGGCAGCGCCGACGCTCCGTGCCGCTGCGGGCGCGAGGGCTGCCTCGAGACGCTGACGAGCATGCGCGCGCTGGTCGACGCCGCCGGCGCCGTTGAGCCTTCGATCACCGACGAGAGCGGCCTCGTAGCCGCCTTCCTGGCCGGCGTCACCGGCATCCGGCGGATCGTCCTCGATGCCGCGCGCGAGCTCGGTGTCGCCGTTGGCTGGCTGATCGGCGTGCTCAACGTTCGCCACGTGCTGCTGGTCGGCCCGGTCGCGGAGTTCGGCGACGACTGGCTCGGCGAGGTCCGGCGGTACGCCCGGTCGAGCGTCCTGCCACTGCTCGCACGCGACACGCAGATCGAGTTCGGCCACGTTCACGACAACGTGGTCGTGCGGGGCGCGTCGGCGCTGCTCATGGAGCAGCAGCTGGGCCTGGGGCTGGTGCGATGAACGCGACCCATAAGCCGGGGCTCAACGGGCCGCTCGTCGCCGGCGTCGACGTCGGCGGCACCAAGACGTGGGTCGTCGTCATGGACGATCGGGACCACATCCTCTACGAGCATGTCACGCCAACGGACCGGTCCTCGCTTGTCGGCCAGATCGCCGGACTCGTCGGCGTCGCTACGCGCCAGCTGGGGCAGGACGTCGCCGCGGTGGGTGTCGCGATCCCCGGCCTCGTCGATCCGGAGGACGGCTCCGTCAGCATGGCCGTCAACCTGGGCATCACCCATCTGCGGCTGGGACCGATGCTGCAGACAGCGCTTGGAATACCGGTCTTCGTCGAGCACGACGCCCGCGCGGCAGTGCTATGGCTGAGCGGGCATGCGACCGACGTCCCCCCCCAGGCGCCGGCGAGCGTCGCCTTCCTCGCGATCGGGACCGGGATCTCGGCGGGCATCGTTCTCGACGGGGCGCTGCTCCGTGGCGACAACGGCCTGGCCGGTGAGGTGGGCCACATCGTCGCCGATCCCGATGGGGCCCTCTGCGCGTGTGGCATGCGAGGCTGTCTCGAGACGATCGCCGCCGGTCCGGCCATCGGTCGCCAGGCCGACGAGGCGCTGGCTGCCGGTCGCAGCTCCGTCCTGTCACCCCACTCGAGTGCCGCCGATGTGTTCCGCGCCAGCTCGGCCGGCGACGAGGTCGCGGTCGAGATCGTCGACCGGGTGGCCGACCACCTGGCCCGGGCGATCCGATCGCTCGCCCTGACCCTCGGCGTCCGGCGCGTCGTCATCGGCGGCGGCGTGGCGGCCGCCGGACCTGCGCTTCTCGATCCCATCCGGGCGCACATCGCCCGTGAACGCGCGGCTTCGCCGCTCGTCCGCGCCACCTTGGGCAATGCGACCGTCGAGCTGCTGTCGCCAACCGAGGCGCCCAGCGCACGCGGGGCGGCAGTGATCGCGCGGCACCGCATCGGCTTGCCTGAGCGAGAGGGGGTGGGCGAGCGATAGGCCCCACGAGGTGGCTCCTGACAGGAGTGGGATACTCACCCAGCGGAGCCGCTCGTCACCCATAGTCACGGTACTTCGCAGGAGGAGCCATTCATGGCCAAGCGACTACGGACAACGTCCGCCCTGGCGGCCGTCGTGATCCTTGTCAGTGCATGCGGGAGCAGCACGGCGTCGCCGTCGGCGGCGGCGTCCGCAGCCGCCACGGCAGCACCGGCCACGGCCGCGCCGGCCACGGCCGCGCCCGAGACGACCGCGCCCGAGACGGCCGCGCCGGCCACGGGCGCGCCAGAAGCCAACCTGCCGGCGGTCCCGACCGGCTACACGGAGCTGGATGCCGCGCTCGGCGCGGACAAGCCGTTCAGCGGCAAGAAGGTCTCGATCCAGACGCAGTGGACCGGCGGCGAGGGTGAAGGCTTCGCCGCGGCGATCAAGGACTTCGCCGCGGCGACCGGCATCGCGATCCAGGTCGACAGCATCGGCTCGAGCCACGAGACCGTGCTCAAGACCCGCATCGAGGGCGGCAGCCCGCCGGACATGGCGGCGCTGGCGCAGCCGACCGGCGTGCTCGCGTACGCCGCTGAAGGCAAGGTCATCGACGTTGCCACGTTCATGGACGCCACGAAGCTCAAGGCTGAGTTTCCGTCGACCATCGGCCTGACATCGGATGGCAGCCACATCTGGAGCATCCCGACCAAGGCCGACGTCAAGTCGATGATCTGGTACCCGGTCAAGGCCTTTGCGGCCAAGGGCTACGCGGTTCCCAAGACCTGGGACGAGCTCGTTGCTCTTGCCGACAAGATCGTGGCCGACGGAAGCACTCCGTTCTGCGTCAGCGCCGGCGGCCCCGGCACGGCGACGGGCTGGGAGCTGACCGACTGGGTCGAGGAGGTTCTCCTCAAGACCGAGGATCCGCAGGTCACGAACGACTGGATCAGCGGCAAGATCAAGTTCAGCGATCCCAAGATCAAGGCCGCCTTCGACAAGGTCGGCAGCCTCCTGTTCAAGGACAAGTACGTGGACGGCGGCGGCACGGCGATCGTCAACGCCGACCTCAAGACCGTCATGGATCCCATGTTCAACCAGGACACGGCCGCGCCCGGTTGCTGGATGCAGAAGATCCCCGTCTGGTACGGCCCGGACTTCTTCCCGGACAAGCGCACCAACGGTGGTGACTCGAAGTACAAGATCGGCGACGACGGGGACATCGGGATCTTCCCGTTCCCGACGATCAGCGACACCTTCAAGGGTGCCGAGGGCTCGGCTGACTCGTTCATGGTCCTCAACGACCGCCCCGAGGTCCGCGCGCTCGCGGAGTTCCTGGCGACACCGGAGGGCCTCGAGGGCTGGATCAAGAGCGTCGGCGTTCTCTCGCCGAACGTGAAGGTTCCGGTCGAGTGGTACGCCGACAACTACAAGCTGAAGGTCGCGAACGCCATCGCCACCGGCGCTACCGCCATTGGCTTCGACGCCTCTGACCTGATGCCCCCGGCCGTCGGCCAGGGCTCCTTCTGGACCGGCATCTCCGATTGGGCCAACAGCAACGGCACCAACACTGATTCGGTGTTGCAGGCCATCGACGACAGCTGGCCCCAGTAGGAGCCAGCCACCACCCCGGATAGCAACGCGGGGCGCCCCACCACCGGTGGGGCGCCCGCTACGATTTCGGCCAGGAGGCGAGGTTGGCGCAAGCTCGCACGCAAGAGTCCGGCCTGTCGCGATTTGTCCCGATCGTCAGCCTGATCGGGCTGATCATCGCGGCCCTCGGCGTGAAGGTACTGATCGAACCAGGCGGAGGCCAGAACCTCCTTGCCTCGATCTACGACCTGCTCGGCAACGCCGCGGGCGCGGAGGAGCTGCGCAACGGGCAGGGTGACCAGTTCTACTCGAAGCTCTTGCTCGGGGCGGTCGCGTTGTTCGTGGGCGTCGGTGGGATCTGGTTGCTGTTCACCGGCGCGAGCACGCTCGTCGAGCGGTTCCCACCCAGGATTCGCGATCGGATCATGCCCTGGATCTTCGTCGCGCCGGCGTTGGTGCTCCTGTCCATCTACCTCGTCTACCCGGCGGTGACCACCGTCATTGGCAGCTTCCTGGACAAGAAGGGCGCATTCACCCTCGCCAACTGGGCGAGCCTCGGCACGGGGCCGTTCCTCGAGATTCTTCGCAACAACGCCATCTGGCTCCTCGTGGCCACGTCCGGCAGCGTCGGCCTCGGCCTGCTCGCAGCCGCCCTCTTCGACCGCATCCGGCACGAAGCCCTGGCCAAGATCTTCATCTTCACACCACTCGCGATCTCCCTGGTTGGCGCGTCGGTCATCTGGAAGTTCGTCTACGCCTGGCAGCCACCCAGCCAGCCGCAGTTCGGGCTCCTGAACGCGATCTGGACATCCTTGGGCAATCAGCCCGTCCCCTGGGCAACCACGTTCCCGATCAACCTGCCAGCCGAGATCCTCATCATGATCTGGCTCCAGACGGGCTTCGCCATGGTGGTGTTCTCGGCCGCGATCAAGGGCGTCTCGGTGGAGGTCCAGGAGGCCGCGCGCCTCGACGGGGCCAACGATCGCCAGATCTTCTTCCAGGTGATCGTGCCGCTCATCCGCGGTTCGATCATCACCGTCACGACGACGATCGCCATCGCCACGCTGAAGATCTTCGACATCGTCATGTCGATGAGCGGCGGGCGCAATCACGATGACGTGGTCGCCGTGCGCATGTTCACGGAGATGTTCCAGTTCTTCAACGATGGGCGCGCCGCGGCGCTGGCGACGGTGCTGTTCATCGCCGTCCTGCCCGTGATGATCCTCAACCTCCGGAACTTCAGACGTCAGGCGGCGATGTAGATGGCAGCCCCCACACCGTCGACCAAACCAGTCACGAAGGGCCGCACCAGGTTCTGGCGGGCGCCGCTCTTCGAGAGCCTGCCGCTCCGCATCTCCGTCGTCGTCATCTGCCTCCTCTGGACAATCCCCACCGCGGGGCTCCTGGTCAGCTCGGTCCGGAACCCCCAGCTGATCACCCAGACCGGCTGGTGGGTCGGCCTGCTCCACCTGTTCGACAA
>JANNHX010000254.1:0-1516 GCA_031404615.1 Chloroflexota bacterium | reverse complement strand
CGGCCGTAGCACATGCGGCACACGCCGTAGCGCGCCTCGCAGGCGAGCGGCGAGCGGACCAGCACCTCGTCGATGCCGGCCGCGTCGATCGCCCTGGCCATGTCCTCGTCGATGAGCACATTTCGGGCGACGACGGGCGGGGCCGTCATGCCCTTCTTCACCTTGGCGTTCGCGTCCAGCAGGTCGGCGGCGGCAAGCCGGCCGACGAGGCGGCGCTGGAACGCCTCGGGCTCCTCGGCGGACTCCGCGCGGATGATCCAGCTCCCCTGCTCCGTGCCGCAGTCCTCATCCTTGGTGATGACGTCCTGCGCCACGTCCACGAGACGCCGGGTGAGGTACCCGGAGTCCGCGGTTCGGAGGGCGGTGTCCGCGAGGCCCTTGCGGGCGCCGTGGGTGCTGATGAAGTACTCGAGGACGGTCATGCCCTCGCGGAAGTTGCTCCGCACGGGCACGTCGATGATCCGGCCGGACGGGTCGGCCATCAGGCCGCGCATGGCGCCCAGCTGGCCGATGTTGCCCTTGTTGCCGCGGGCCCCGGAGTCGGTCATCATCCGGACGGGGTTCTCGTCGCCGAGGGCCGCCATCATCTCGTCCGAGACATCCTTGGTGACGCGCTGCCACAGCTCGACGACCTGCTCGTAGCGCTCGTCCTCGGTGATGAGGCCGCGCTGGAACTGCTTGTCGATGGCGGTGACGGCCTCGTCGGCCTTCTTCATCTGCGCTGGCTTTGAGTCCGGGACGACGATGTCCCAGAGGCCGATGGTCATGCCGCCGCGCGTGGCGAACTTGAAGCCGATGTTCTTGATTCCGTCCACGAGGTGGGCGGTCTCCACCGGGCCGAGCTCGCGGTAGCAGCGGTCGACGAGGGCCTTGAGGTCCACCCGCTTCATCGGCTTGTTCACGAAGCGCAGCGGCTCCGGGAGGATCCGGTTGAACAGGATCCGGCCGACGGTCGTGGTGACGGAGCGCTCGGTGAGCGACTGGCTCGCCTCGTCCCAGCCGGACACGACCACCAGGACGGGCTCATGCAGCGTCAGGGAGGCAGCGACGTGGTGGACCAGGCGCTCGATGCCGTCCTCGGGCACCGTTGAGATCCGGCTGGACGACTCGAGGCCGCGGGCTCCGAGCTCGTAGGCGATGATCGCGTCGTCTTCGTTCGCGAAGGAGCGCACGGGGGCGCCCTTCTTGAAGACCTGCGCGTCCATCGTCAGGTAGTAGTTGCCGAGGACCATGTCCTGGGTCGGCGCCACCACCGGCGAGCCGTCAGCGGGCGAGAGGAGGTTTGCAGTCGAGAGCATCATCGTCCGCGCCTCCTCCTGGGCGGCCGTGGACAGCGGCACGTGGACCGCCATCTGGTCGCCGTCGAAGTCCGCGTTGAACGCGGTGCAGACGAGCGGGTGGATCTGGATGGCGGACCCCTCGACGAGGACCGGCATGAACGCCTGGATGCCCAGGCGGTGCAGCGTCGGTGCGCGGTTCAGCAGGACCGGGTGGTCCTGGATGACCTCTTCGAGGA
>JANNHX010000253.1:0-4583 GCA_031404615.1 Chloroflexota bacterium | reverse complement strand
GCCTTCTACCTCCTCGCCTCGTTCGCGGCCGTGGGCGGGATCATGGTCCTGCTCGGTGCGGAGTTTCTGGGCATGGTCCTCATCCTGATGATGGCCGGCGAGATGCTGGTGATGGCGATCGTCATGGTCATGTTCATGATGAATCCGGCCGGTCTCAATCCCATGGTCATGGTCCACCAGAACCGGGTAGCGGCCATCGCAGGCGTGGTTGCGTTCCTGGCGCTCGCCGCGGTGGGCGTCACAGGCGAGTTCCCGGACCGGCCGGCAGCCGACCCGGCCGCCGCAACCGAGCAGCTGGGAACGGAGCTGTTGGGCAACTCGATGCTCGTCTTCCAGACGGCCGGCGTGACGCTGCTCGCGACCATGATCGGAGCCGTCGCGATCGCAGGATCACGCGGTCGGTTCGGTTCCGCGGAGGATG
Source organism: Chloroflexota bacterium (assembly GCA_031404615.1). Classification (GTDB taxonomy): domain Bacteria; phylum Chloroflexota; class Limnocylindria; order Limnocylindrales; family CSP1-4; genus CAIXZV01. The sequence continues at coordinate 4,162 of JANNHX010000253.1, read as the reverse complement.
GATCCGTCGAGCCTGGACTCCAGCCCGACGAAGAGCCGGCCGCATGACCACCGAAGCCGTGCTGGTCGTTGCCGCCGCCCTGTTCGGGATCGGCGTGTACGGCGCCCTGAGCCAGCAGTCCTTCGTGATGCTGATGATGGGCATCGAGCTGATGATCAACGGGGCGCTGCTGGCTCTCGTCGTGCTCTGGGCGCGCGCCGCAGGCGGGAACCCGGAGGGCCAGATGCTGGGCGTCGTGTTCATGACCGTCATGGCGGTCGAGATGGCCCTTGGCTTCGCGCTGATCGCAGGCGTCTACCGGGTCCGCCGCGCGGACATCACCGAGAAGCTGCGGCGGCTCAAGGGGTGAGCCCGCTGCTCCTGCCCTTCATCCCGCTCCTGGCGGCCGGCGTCCTCGTCGCCCTGCGCTCGCATCCGCGGCTGCTCGGTCCGATCGCGGTCGGCGCCCTCCTGGTGACGGGCATCCTGGGTGTCATGGAGGCGGCAACGGAGCCGGCGCTGCACCTTGCGTGGAGCCCCGCGATCGAGCTGACCCTCGCGGTGACCGGATTCGGCCGGGTGATGGTGGTCCTCGTCCCGTTGGTCGCGGCGCCGATCGTCGGCTACGCCGCCGCCACGGAGCGGGACGGCCGGACGCGCTTGCTCGCGCTCCTCCTCGCGTTCGTCTCGGCCATGCTGCTCCTGGTCGTCGCGGGTGACTTCGTGACGCTCCTCCTCGGCTGGGAGCTTGTCGGGGCAACCTCCTGGGCGCTGATCGGGCACGGCTGGCGGGATCGGGCGAACTCCGAAGCCGGCACGCAGGCATTCCTCACGACACGCCTCGGCGACCTTGGGCTCTACGTGGCCGCTGGTGCGACGCTCGCGGCGACCGGCAGCTTCGCGTTCGGTGGGGTGGGCATCGCGGCCTCACCGTGGCGGGAGATGATCGCGGGCGGCGTGATCCTTGCGGCAGCGGCGAAGTCGGCGCAGCTCCCGTTCAGCCCGTGGCTGTTCGCCGCGATGGCCGGTCCCACCCCTGTGTCCGCGCTGCTGCACTCGGCCACGCTTGTCGCCGCTGGCGCCTACCTGCTTGTCCGCCTCTCCCCGATGCTCTCGGAGGTCTGGTGGTTCCTACCGGTGATCGCGATCATCGGTGCCGTCACGGCCGTCGTCGGGGGTGTCGTCGCCATCGCCCAGACCCACGCGAAGCGCGTGCTCGCGGCCTCGACCTCGGCCCAGTACGGCCTCATGTTCATCGCGGTGGGCGCGGGGTCCACCGCGGCCGCCGGGGCCCAGCTGGTCACGCACGCCGCCTTCAAGTCGCTGCTCTTCCTGGCGGCCGGCGTGGCCATCCACGCTGTCGGGACGGCCGATCTGCGGGCCATGCGCCTCGGTCGCGCCCTGCCCGGCGTCGCCGTCGCTGCCGCGATTGGCGCCCTTGCCCTCGCCGGAGTCCCTCCGCTCGGGGGCGCGTGGAGCAAGGAGGCCGTCCTGTCAGGGGCCGTCGAGGCCTCGGGGGCGCTCGCCTCCGCCGTGCTCGTCGCATCGCTGCTGACCACAGTCTATGCAGGGCGGTTCGTGCTGCTGGCATTTGGCCGGGGCGGGGCCGCGCACCGGGTGCGACGGCCGGGAGCGGTCGAGATGGCCGCCCTCGCCGTGCTGGCTGCCGCCACCGTCGTAGTGTCGGGCCTGTGGCTGCCGGGCTCGAGGCGCCTCGTGGAGGACCTGACTGGCGGGGTCCTGGCCGCCGGTGCGTCATGGGAGATCGTCGCGGCGGTCGGTGTGCTCCTGGCAGGCGGCCTGATCGTCGCGGTCCTCAACCAGCGCGGACGCCTGGCCGACGTGCTGCCCGCAGGCGGCACCCGAGACGTCGTCGGTGACTGGCTCGGGTTGCCACGCCTGCAGCACCGCCTCGTGGTGCAGCCCACCCTCGCGCTGGCCGCCAGCCTCGCGCGCGCCGACGACCGCGTCATCGATGCCGGGGTCCGGGCAACCGGCCGGATCGCCATCCTGGTCGCCGGGCTCGCGTCGCGGCGCCTGGACGTCTCGATCGATCGTGTGGTGGTGGGCATCGCGTCATCGTCGGTCGCCGTGGCCGGAGCGTCGCGTCGGACCGACGACCTCGTCGTCGACGGCGCCGTGGAGGCAACTGGGCGCGCGGTCGGGCGCGCAGGTCACGAGAGCCGCCGGCTGCAGACCGGCCTCACCCATCACTACTTTGTCATCGGCGCCGTGGGGCTCGTCGCGATCGCGGCGATCCTGGCGGCGGGCCGGTGAGCGACATGAATGCAGGAGCCGCCCGGTGCTGACCGCTGCCATCTTCATCCCCATCCTCGCGGCGGCCCTCTTGGCCCTCTTGCCACGGGACCGCGGACTCGGAGCCCAACCGCGGCGCCTCATGGTCCTCTCGACCATCGTGGCTGCAATCCCACTCGTGCTCCTCGTGGTCGCGTGGCTGAGCTTCGACGGGACGGGCGGGTTCGAGCAGGTCGAGACGGTCGAGTGGATCCCGTCGCTTGGGATCGCCTATCGCGTCGGGATCGACGGCCTGTCGCTGCCCCTCGCCGCGATGACAGCGCTGATCTTCGTGGTCGCCGTCCTGTACCCAGTGGACCTCCGTGGCCGACCGGTCGCGTACTTCGCACTGGTGCTCTTCCTCGAGGGCGTGTCGATCGGCCTGTTCCTTGCCCTGGACCTGTTCCTGTTCTTCGTGTTCTGGGACGTCTCGCTCGTCGCGATGTACTTCCTGATCGGGGCGTGGGGCCACGGTGACGCGCAGCGATCGGCGCTCAAGTTCTTCCTGTACACGTTCGCAGGATCCCTGCCGCTGCTGCTCGCGATCCTCGGGCTCTACCTCGCGACGGAGCCCCGCACCTTCGACATGGCGGAGATCATCCGCCAGCAGCCGCTGGCCGGCACCGGGCTCTATGCCACCTTGGTCTTCGCGGGCTTCTTCATCGGCTTCGCGATCAAGACGCCGCTGGTGCCCTTCCACACCTGGCTCCCGCCGGCCCACGTCGATGCCCCAGGACCTGCCTCCGCCATCCTGGCCGGGGTGCTGCTGAAGATGGGCACGTACGGCTTCGTGCGGATCCTGATGAGCATGCTGCCCGACGTCTGGGCGCAGTTCGCGCTGCCGATCGCGATCCTCGCGGCGATCTCCATCGTGTATGGCGCGCTTGTCGCCCTCGCGCAGACGAATCTGAAGCGGCTGATCGCATACACCAGCGTCAACCACCTGGGCTACGTGATCCTCGGGCTCGCGGCGGCCGGAGCGGCCGTCACGGGGCAGGAGGCCGCCCAGGCGATCGCGCTCACCGGGGCGACCGTCGAGATGGTGGCTCACGGGTTGATCACGGGCGCCCTGTTCCTCATCAGTGGCTCGATCCTGGCTCGGGGCGGGACGTACGAGATCGATGCGTACGGGGGCCTCCTTGACCGTGCCCGCGGCCTCACCGGGCTGATGGCGCTCATGGCGTTCGCCAGCCTCGGCCTGCCGGGCCTGGCCGGGTTCGTCGCCGAGGTGCAGATCTTCACGGGCACGCTCGCAATCTGGCCGGCGCTCGCCGGCGTGGCCCTCCTCGGCATCGTGCTCACGGCGGGCATCTTCCTGCGGGTGCTTGGACGACTCTTCCTCGGCGCGCTGCCGGAACGGTGGCAGCAGTTCCCGGACCTGGGGCGTCGCGAGCTCGCCGGCCTCGGGATGCTCGGCGCGCTGGTCGTGCTCATCGGGGTGCTCCCGGCGTGGCTTCTCTCGGTCGTCGACTCCTTCGCAGGACCCTTCGTCGGCCGGCCGTGACTGACCTCGCTGTTCGGGCGACGCGGCGGAGGACATCGTGACTGGCGATGCCGCGATGGTCTCCGTGCTGGGTGACGTGCTGCCCGAGATCACGCTTGTACTCGGGGGCGTCGTCGTGCTGCTGTATGCCCTGTTCGCGCCGCGCGGCCGACAGCAGGGGGCGGCATGGCTCGCCTTCGCAACGACGGTCATCGCGAGCGCGCTCACGCTCTGGGTGCTCGGCGGAGTGGAGGCGCTCACCTTCTTCGGGACGTATGCGCGGGACCACGTCGCAGCCATCGGGCGCCTGATCATCCTCGTGGCGACGGCGATCACGATCGCGCTGTCGCTCCCCTGGTTCGCAAAGGACCCGAGGCACGGGGAGTACTACACGCTGCTGCTGTA
>JANNHX010000252.1:0-5221 GCA_031404615.1 Chloroflexota bacterium | reverse complement strand
CCGGCTCCGCCTCGACGGGCTCGGCCTCGACCGCCTCGATGGCCTCCGCCTCGACGGCGACGGCCTCCGCCTCGACGGCGACGGCCTCCGCCTCGACGGCGACGGCGACGGCCTCCGCCTCGACGGCGACGGCCTCCGGCTCGGCCTCGACCGCCTCGACGGCGACGGCCTCCGGCTCCGCCTCGACGGGCTCGGCCTCGACCGCCTCGACGGCCTCCGCCTCGACCGCCTCGGCTCCGACAAACGTGCCGATCGGCAGATCCCCGGACCAGTCCTGCGAGAGCGCGCCGGCATCGAGATCGTCGAGACCCAGGTCCGCCTCTACCTCGAGCTCGGCATCTTCTTCGGCGGCGATCGTCATCTCGTACTCGGCGACCGCTTCCTCGAGGCTCTGCCCGGGCGTCAGGCCGCGGACCTGCGGGCCGCCCGCCGCGACGGGCTCCTCGGCCGCGACGCCCAGGGCCCGGGCGAAGCGGTCCGCGCCCAGGTCGGCCTCGGGCCAGGTCTCCGGACCGGACTCGTCCGACTCCGCCGCGACCACCTCGGCGGCGGCGACGGGGTCTGCTGCGTCCGGCAGCTCCAGGCCCGGGATGGGGGAGCAGGTCAGGCAGCGCCCCTCGACCGTGTTCCAGCAGTTGGCGCACGTGTACTGGCGGCACGTCATGCAGAAGTTGAAGGTCTTGTGGAAGGCGTCCAGCTGGTGGGCGGTCGCGCTTCGCTCCTCCTCGCTGCGGGCGTCCGCCATCGCCTCGGAGAAGGTGCTCTCGTCCTGCATCACGAAGTTGCGCAGGCCCTTGGAGGCCACGCGGACACGGCCGATCCGCGAGCGCCGCGGCGCCGCCGATTCGAACGTGTAGCGAGTGCCGCACCGTTCGCAGAACGACTCGGTGAGGATCTCCGTCATGGGGCCCCTGGTGGCAAGAACTCGAGCGCCGGCACCTGCCGGACGAGGCCAGAGTATAGGCAACCGGCCCAAGTCGGGCGCGCTCCGAGGTACCCCGGCCGTTGCGCGTTGGTCCCGACGCCGGGTCGTTTCGGCCGCCTCTGGTACGGTTCCGCGAGCGATGGCCATGCTTGCCGACATCGAACGGCTCTTCGAACGCATCTTCGAGCGCTCCACCGCTCGGCTGTTCCGGGCCCACCTGCAGGCGGTCCAGCTCGAGCGCCGTGTCGAGCGCTCCATGGAGCGCGCCCGGAGCACCCAGGGCAACCGTACGGTCGTCCCGGCCCGCTACCGCGTTCGCCTCCATCCCCTCGACCTTGCGGATGTGGCCGCCCAGAGCGGTGGCCCCGAGGCCCTCGCAGGCCGCCTGGCTGATGCCTCGCTCGCCTTCGCCCGCTCCCACGGCTACCACCTGCCCGGGCGGCCCAGCGTGGCGCTCGTGGCCGATCCGGCAGTCCAGCATGGTGTGATCGAGGTCGATGCGGTCGCCGCGGCGCCACGCCCCACGACAGCCCCGCGCCCCACGACTGCGCCCGCATCCGCGAGCCCGGGCCCGACCGCGTCCTCGCCGGTGCCGGACATGCCGGTCATCGCCCCGCGCAGTCCGGCGCCCGCGCCCGAGGCAGTCGCACCGGTCGCCGCCACGCCCCAGCCGCTCCCGATCGATGTCCCGGCCGTGCCGGAGCCGGTGCCCACCGCCCCGGATCCCGCGCAGGCGCCCATCGCCCTCGCCGCGACGCCGCTCCCCGAGGCCGTCGCGATGCCTCGCCCCGGCGGCATCCGCGGGGACGGCACCGAGACCCTCGTCTTCCGCCGCCCCGCGCCCGCGCCGACCCGCGCGGTCCTGCGCGTGACCGGCAAGGACGGCTCCGAGCGGACGATCGAGGTCGATGGCACACCGCTCACCCTCGGCCGCGCCTCCGACAACGGCCTCGTCCTGGGCGACGCCCGTGTCTCCCGTCATCACGCACGGCTCCAGGCCCGCCGCGGAACCCTCGTCTTCACCGATCTCGGGAGCACCAACGGCAGCCGCGTCAACGGCGTCCGCGTCGACGAGTGCGCCCTCGGGACCGGCGACCGCATCCTCGTCGGGGACACCGTCCTCGTCGTCGAGCAGCTGCCCGGCTGACATGGACGGCTTCCTCATCATCCTGTGGCTCGTGCGGATCGCGTTCCTGCTGCTGATCTACGCGTTCCTGTTCGCCGTGGTGCGCGTGCTGCTGCGCGACCTGCGCGCGGCCTCGCGCGGACCCGCGGAGCTCGGGCGGCTCACCGTGCTCGCATCGCCCCGCGGCGAGCCCCAGCCCGGCGCCTCGTACCCGCTCGACGCGGTCACGCACCTCGGCCGCGACGTCAACAACGGCATCGTCCTCGACGATCCTTTCGCGAGCGCCGAGCACGCCATCCTCACGTACCGCGGCCGCAACTGGTACATCGAGGACCTGGCCAGCACCAACGGCACGTACGTCAACGGCGTGCCCGTCGAAGGCCTCGGGCCGCTCGGGTTCGGCGACGAGGTGCAGGTCGGGGAGATCCGGTTCCGCCTGGACCGGGGCCGCGGATGAGCGTCGCCGCGGCGCGGCCGTTCGCGGGGTTCCGGATCCGCCCTCGACCGCGAACCACCGAGCTGCTGCTGTTGGCCCTCGTGGCCTTGACGCTGGTCGTCGGCGGCGCGTCGCTCGGTGCGACCCAGCAGGTCCGGGAGGCCGTCCGGACCGGCGTGGAGCTCAAGGCCTTCGACTTCACCCCGCCCGACGCCCGGGGCCTGCTCATCTACCTCGCCGCGCTGCTCGGCGTGCACCTCGCGTTCGTGCTGGCGGGCCGCCGGACGGACCAGGTGCTCCTGCCGACGGCGGCGATGCTCGGCGGCATCGGCCTCCTCTTGATGCAGCGCCTGCCGCAGGACCTCGTGACGCAGTCCTTCGGCGGCACGGAGCTCGGCCTCGGGCAGCTCCAGCTCGCCTGGCTGCTCGTCGCGCTCACGGTGATCACGGCGCTGGCCCTGTTCGTCCGCTCGGACGCGTGGCTGCGCACCTACAAGTACACGTGGGCTGCCGCCGGCATCGGGCTGCTGCTGCTCGTGTTCGTCTTCGGGTCCGATGTCAACGGCGCCCGACTCAGCCTCTCGATCGGCCCGATCTCCGGGCAGCCGTCCGAGCTCCTGAAGGTGATCCTCGTCGTGTTCCTCGCGGGCTACCTGTCGGAGAACCGGGCGCTGCTCGCGGACGAGAGCACCCGGATCGGGCCGATCTCGCTGCCACCGCTGCCGTACCTCGCGCCGATGGTCGCGATGTGGGCCATCGCGCTCGGCATCGTCGTCGTCCAGCGCGACCTCGGCGCCGCGCTCCTGTTCTTCGCCGTGTTCCTGGGGCTGCTCTACGTGGCGACCGGGCGCCCGAGCTACGTCATCGGCGGGCTGCTGCTGTTCGTCGCCGGGGCGTTTGTGCTCTACAACCTGTTCGGCCACGTCCACGCCCGCGTCGACAACTGGCTCGACCCCTGGGCGGACCCGCAGGGATCCGGCTTCCAGGTCGTCCAGGCGCTGTACGCGTTCGGGCGCGGCGGGATTCTCGGGGTTGGCCTCGGCGCGGGGCTGCCGCTGATCGGCGGGCGCCTGCCCGTGCCGGCCGTGCACACGGACTACCCGCTGGCGGCGCTCGGCGAGGAGCTGGGGCTGGTCGGGCTGCTCGCGGTGCTTGGGCTGTACCTGGTGCTCGTGTCGCGGGGCCTGCGCATCGCCGCCGCGGGCCATGACGAGTTCCGCTCCCTGCTCGCGGCCGGGCTGGCGCTCGTCGTCGGCGTCCAGGCATTCATCATCGCGGCCGGCAACCTCAAGCTGATTCCGCTCACCGGCATCACGCTGCCGTTCATCTCGTACGGCGGGTCGTCGCTCCTCGCGAACGCGCTGGTCGTGGGGCTGCTGATGGCGCTCTCGGACCGGGGCGCCGAACCGCCGCCCGCGCCGCGCGATCCCCGCCGCCGGTTCCGTCGCATCCGTCTCGGGAAGGCACGGGCATGACGACGAACCCGGCGCCGCCGATCAAGGACGTCCGCGTCCGGAAGCGCCGCTCGCGGGCCATCGGCGCGAACGTGTTCCGGACCGGCATCGCCGTCGCGTGCGCGTTCTCGATCCTCGCCGTCGGCGCCGGCTGGTGGCAGGTGGTCGAGGCCCAGAAGCTCGCGACCTCGCCCGACAACCCCGCGGTCATCGCGATCGCCAGGCGGTCCCTGCGCGGCCCGATCGTGGACCGCAACGGCCAGTGGCTCGCACGCAGCGCCCGCGACGACAACGGCGAGGCGACCCGTGAGTACCGCGATGACTCGCTGAGCCACGTCGTCGGCTACGCGTCGCGCAAGTACGGCACAGCGGGACTGGAGCGCGCCTACAACGCGGAGCTCCTCGGGCTCGCGGGCACGGACCCGTTCGGCGACCTGACCCAGAAGTTCAACGGCCCGTCCGACCGGCGTCTGGGGCTGCGGCTCTCGCTGGACCTGCGCCTGCAGCGGGCCGCGGTGAAGGGCCTCGGCAACGACAAGGGCGCCGTCGTGATGCTCGACGCGACCACCGGCGAGATCCTGGCGCTCGCGTCGATGCCCGTGTACGACGCCTCCGCCATCGCCGACCCGGCGACGGCGACGGCGACCTTCGAGCGCCTCCAGGCGGACGACGACCGCCCGCTGCTCCCGCGCGCAACGCTTGGCCGCTATGTGCCGGGCTCCGTCCTCAAGATCATGACGGGGATCGCGGCGCTGAACGCCGGGGCGGTGGAGCCGTCGACGACGTTCGAGGAGCAGCCTGCGGCTGAGGAGAAGGGGCTGGTCGTCGAGGGGTTCCGCATCCGCGACGGCCACCATCCCCAGACCGGCGATACGCCGCTCGACCTCACCAGCGCCACCGAGGTCAGCTGCAACATCTGGTACGCGCTGGCGGGCCTGCGGACCGGTGGCGACCGGCTCGTGGACGAGGCGGCGAAGCTCGGGTTCGGTGACTCGCTGCCCTTCGAGCTGCCGACCGCGATCAGCCGCGTGACCTCGGGCGGCGGCAATGCGCCGGGCGGCTTCACCGATGACGCCGAGCTTGCGTCCGCGTCCTTCGGACAGGGCGAGACGTTCGTGACGCCGCTCCAGATGGCGCTCGTCGCGGCCACCGTGGCGAACGACGGCGTGCTGATGAAGCCCCACCTGGTCACGGCGCCTGCTTCTTCTTTTCGTTTGAACCAGGTTTTCCACTCGCGGTTTTCCCATACAACCAGGATTTGCGCCGCATTGAAAATTGAC
>JANNHX010000251.1:0-7303 GCA_031404615.1 Chloroflexota bacterium | reverse complement strand
GCCCGCAGAGCGCTGGAAGTTCGGTCTAGCGATCCGCCAGGCCTCCGATCCCCGGGTCAGGACCGGGCGGGGTCCTCGATATCGGATGAGGCGTGGACCAGGCCCGCTGCCGCGTCCCCACCCGGACCCGTTGCCGCCTCTCGGCCGGCGACCGCCCGATCGAGCAGCAGCAGCATCGTGACGGCCCCGAAGCCCGTGAACAGCGCGCGGGACCGCTCCGCCCAGCCGGCGACATCCGCGTCACCGGTGCCGAGGACCAGCGCCGCCTCCAGGCCGAGCACCGCCTCGTCCCAGGTGAGCCCCAGGTCGCGGTACGAGGCCATCGCCGCCCGGTAGGACGCCATCGCCGCGACGGGATCCCCGGCCAGCGCGGCGAGCCCGCCGCGGATGACAGCCCTGTCCGCGTCGATCGCGCGACCCCGGGCCCCCGAGCGTCCGAGACGCTCGAGCGCATCCTCGGCGGCCGACACGTCGCCGGCGAGCACGGCCGCTCGCGCCGCCTTGGGCAACATGTACGGGAGGTTGAGGTCCGAGACGTCGCCGGCGCGCAGCAGCGCGGGCACGGCGGCCGCCCAGTCGCCGCGCAGGTAGGCGACCGTGGCGGCCAGGTCCTCCACCGAGGCCTCCAGGTCGCGGTCCTCGAGCATGGCGACCTCCGCCTCCAGGTCGCGCCGTGCCTGCTCGTCCATCTCGCCGCGGTAGAGCCGGAAGTACGCGAGGCCCGTGCGCGCCATGATCACGGCCTCCGGGTCGACGTCGCTCGCGGCCAGCGCTTCCAGCTCGCGGACGGCCCAGTCCCACTCGCCGGCCCGGCGAGCGTCCTCCGACGCGTTGCCCACGAGCAGGATCTCGTGGCTGCGGCGGCCGTGACGCCGGGCGAGGTCGATGGCCTCCTGCTCGACCGCCAGCGTCGCGGCGGGGTTGTCGAGAGCCGAGATCGTCGTCAGAAAGCTCGCCGTGATGAGCAGGCCATCGGCGTCGCCGGTCTCGCGATAGAGGTCCCTGGCGCCCTGCGCGAGGGCGCGCGCCTCCCACATTCGCCCGGAGTTGAACGCGGCACTTGCCTTGGTGCCGAGGGCATCGGCGGCGAACTGGGCGAGGCCCAGGCGCTCCGCCGAGGCGAGCGCGCGATCCGCGATCCGGCCGCCCAGGTCGTACTGGCCCACCTGCACCGCCTGCGACGCGTAGCTCCGCATCAGCGCCACGAGGTCCGGGTTGTCGTCGCCCAGGTCCTCGTACTCGGCGAACGCGGCGGCGAGATGCGCGGCGGCCTCGTCCTTGCGCCGGAGCCCGGCGAGACCGGCACCCTGCAGGCCCGCGATCCGTGCCTGCCCTGACCTGTCGCCCAGCTCCTCGCGGATCTCGAAGGCGGTCTCCAGGTGGCGTAGCCCGTGGGCCACGCGGCCGCCCTTGCTGGCGGCGAACGCGGCCCGCTCGTGCAGGTCCGCCCGTTCCGCCGCGTCGCTCGCGATCTCCGTGGCCTGCTCGAGGTACGTCATCGCCTGGATCAGGGAGCCCAGGGCGATCGCCCGGTCCGCGGCGGCCTTGAGCGAGATGCGGGCCTGGCCCGCGAGCGCCTGGGCCTCGGGGCCCTCCGCCGACGCCCGGTAGGCGGCGAGGTAGTGCGCGGCGAGCGCGCCCGCAAGCTCGTCGTCGCCGATGCCCTCGAAGTGCCGCGCCGCGGCAAGGTGTCGCGCGCGCCGATCCCGTAGCGAGAGCGTTGAATAGGCCACCTCGCGGATGAGCGCCTGGACGAACGTGTACTGACCGCGTTCCGGGGACCGGGGGTCCACCTCCACGCGCAGCAGGTCCGCGCGGGCGAGCCGGTCGAGGCGTCCTTCAAGGTCCGCGAGCGGGAGCCCGGTGACGGCGGCGACCGCCGGTGACTGGAACGACTGGCCCAGCACCGCCGCGTCCTGAAGCAGCGAGCGGTCCGTGGCGTCCAGGCCGTCGAGGCGGGCCGCGATCAGCGCGTGAAGCGTCCCGGGTACCGCGAGCTCGCCCAGCTCGCCCGCGGGCTCATACCCGCCCGCCGTGCGCTCCACGAGCCGCCCGTCCGCGACCAGCATCCGGATCGTCTCGACCGCGTACAGCGGGATGCCCTCGGCACGCGCGACGATCGAGCGGACGGCCGCCTCCGGCAGCCCAGGCACGAGCCCGCCGAGCAGGTCCCGCATCGAGGCCTCGTCCAGCGGCTGCAGGTCCAGCGCGAGGAACGCGCGCTTGCCCGCGCCCCAGCCCGGCCGCTTCTCGAGCAGGTCCGGACGGGCGAGGGTGATGATCATGATCGGGACGTTGCGGCTCCACTCGAGCATGTGCTCGATGAAGTCGAGCGTGCCCGGGTCCGCCCACTGCAGATCCTCGAACAGCAGCGCGACGACCCCGGTCGATGCCAGCCGCTCGAAGAACGTCCGCCACGCCCAGAACAGCTCCGCCGCGCCACCTGCGGGCGCCTCGCCCGCGCCCAGCAGCGCCAGCAGCGCGAGTTCGATGCGCAGCCGCTCGGCCTCGTCCGGGATGTGCCGCTCGACGGTCTCGGCGATGCGCGCCCGCGTGGTCGCGTGGTCGTCGCCCTCGAGCAGGCCCGCGCGGGACCGGACCATCTCGCCCAGCGCCCAGAACGTGAGCCCGTCGCCGTACGAGGGCGAGCGGCCCTCGTGCCACCACACGCTCTCGACGACGCCGTCGACGTACTTGAGGAACTCCCACGCGAGCCGGCTCTTGCCGATGCCGCCCTGCCCGGTGATGGACACGAGGCGCACGCGGCGTTCGCGCGACGTGGCGTGGAAGAGGTCCTTGAGGAGGCGGAGCTCCGAGTCGCGGCCGACGAACGGGGCCTCGAGCCGGTCGTCCCGGCCGCGGCCGCGCCGCTCCGCGACGATCCGCAGCGCCCGCCAGGCCGGCACCGGTGCGAGCTTGCCCTTGAGCAGCTGCTCGCCCGCCGGTTCGTAGGCGATCGCCGACTCGGTGGCGCGCTGGGTGGTCTCCCCCACCAGCACGGCCCCGGGCGGTGCCACCGACTGGAGCCGCGACGCGGTGTTGACGAGGTCGCCCGCGACCATGCCCTGGTCCCGTGCCCCGAGCGTGACCGCGGCCTCGCCGGTCAGGACGCCCGCGCGGGCCTGGATGCCCGGGCCTAGCTCGCGGACCACGTCCACGAGGTCCAGGCCGGCGCGCACCGCCCGCTCCGCGTCGTCCTCGTGGGCCGTCGGGGCGCCCCACACTGCCATGACCGCGTCGCCGATGAACTTCTCGACCGTCCCGCCGTACCGGCCGATCACGTCCTGCGCCATCTCGAAGTACCGCGTCAGGAGCTCCCGCACGGTCTCCGGATCGCGGCCCTCCGCCAGCGCGGTGAACCCAACGAGGTCCGCGAACAGCACCGAGACGAGCCGACGCTCCGCGACGGGGGCCGCGCCACCGGGCACCGGAGCCGCGGGTCGCGCGACCGCGGGGAGGGCTGCGGCGGAGGTCGGGCCGGCCGCGGAGGTGGCGCCGGCCGCCGCGATCGGCGTGCCGCACTCGCCGCAGAAGCGGACGGTCGGAGGGTTCGTCATCCCGCAGCTGGGGCAGGTCGCGGCGAGGCGAGTGCCGCACTCGCCACAGAACTTGCGGCCCGGCTCGTTGGGCGACGAACAACTGGGACAGGTCACGCTGGGACTCTCCGACTTCGCCACGACGCGCGGGTGTCGCGGAGCGTACTCGATGGGTGCCGTCTCGACGACCCCCTGCCCGCACGGCGCGACGACCCAGGATGGTTCGGCTCGCGGCCGCCCGTCACCCCGGCAGGCGCGCCCGCCGTACATCGGGGAGGAGCGCGAAGCCCGCCGCGGTCACGAGGAGCAGTACGCCCATCGCGGCGAGGGTCGTCCCGCCGCCAGCCGCGTCCAGCGCGATCCCGGCGGCCAGCGAGCCGATGGGCATCATCCCCACCGACAGCGTCCGCGCCGTCGCGCCCACCCGCCCGAGGAGCGCGTCGGGCGACAGCAGGGTCCGCAGGGAGATGTACGCGACCAGCACGTTGGCGTCGATGATCCCGGCGAGCAGCGCCGCCACGATCATGACCGGAACCGGTGTCCCCACGGACGCGAGGAGCGCGACCCCGAAGCCCGCGCAGCCGAGGAGCATCACCTTGCCGATGGCCTTGGGGGCCAGGTGCGCGGCCAGCAGGGAGCCGCCCAGCGAGCCCACCGCGAACGCGCTGAGCACGAGTCCGACGACCTGGGAGCCATACCCGCGGTTGATCGTGAGATAGAAGATGAGCGCGCTGGTCAGGCCCGCGGACACGACCGAAATGGTCGTCCATAGCGCGATCACGGCCCGCAGCGTGGGCTGGCGGACGACGTACCGGACGCCCTCGCGGACGTCCGCCAGGATGTGCGTCTGCTGGGCGCGCGCCTCGGCCTTCAGGGGGCGACGGACGAGGAACAGGGCACCTGCGGAGATGAGGAACGTCAGGGCGTCGATGGCGATCGTGGGCCCGGGGCCGATGGCGCCGGCCAGGAGCCCGGCGAGCGCCGGACCCACGATCCAGCCGACGTTGAAGACCGCCTCGAAGATGCCGTTCGCCCGCGGCACCTGGTCACGACCCACGAGCCCGGGCACCGCCGCGGTGTAGGCCGCGAGCCATAGGACGCGCAGGACATTGAGCGGGAACGCGACCGCGATGATCACCGCGAGCGTCGGCCCACCGAGCCAGACCGAGACCGGCACGAGCGCGGTCAGGAGCGCCCGCCCGAGGTCCGCGCCGAGCATCATGCGGCGCCGGTCCCAGCGGTCCGCGTACGCCCCCGCGGGCAGGCCCACGAGCAGGTCCGGCAGCGTGGACAGGACGCCCACGATGCCCATCGCGAAGCCCGAGCCGGTCAACGCCAGGACCAGGATCGGCATGGCGGTGTTGCTGATCGAGTCGCCGAACGAGCTGATCCCCTGCCCGAACAGCACGACGAGGAAGTCGCGGTTCCGGCGCATGCTCACGGGCTCGGACTCCGCGCCGCCGGTCGCGGCTCCGGGCGCGAACGCGGCGGGCGCGATGTGCGCCGGCGTCTCCTCCAGCCCGGTCGGGCCGGCTGACACGTCGGGTCGCGGGGCGGCGGGCTCGGTGGTCACGGACGGAGGGTACGCGGGGTCGGTGGAGGGCCGCGAGGCGCCCGAGCACCCGAGCGTCCGTATACCCCCCGGGGGTATACGGCCAGCATGCTACAGTGGATGCAGGACAACCGGCCCGACAGGAACGACAATCGCACGATGACCGACAACACCGACCGCGAGGGCGGCGTCACCAACGCCTTCGGCTCGCTCAAGATCAACTTCGGCGGCGGCGCGGACGCGACCCCACTGGCACCGGCCGGGGGCTCCCTCAACCCGTTCGGCGGGGGCATCAGGATCATCGCCGACGGCGCGGGCGAGGCGGCCCCGCTGGCCGGCGGCCCGGCCACGGACGCGGCGGCCGATGGCCGCACCGAGTCCAAGGTGCTGATCATCGGCTCCGGTCCCGCCGGGCTCACGGCCGCCATCTACGCGGCGCGCGCGAACCTTGAGCCCATCGTGCTCGCGGGCTCCACGCCCGGGGGCCAGCTGATGCTGACCAGCGAGATCGAGAACTACCCGGGCTTCCCCGAGGGCATCGACGGCCCGGAGCTCATGGCGAGGTTCCGCGCGCAGGCCGAGCGGTTCGGGTCGCACCTCGTGGACGTCGACATCGACCGCGTGGACCTCTCCGCGCGCCCGTTCCGCGCCTGGGCCCGCGGCGTCGAGTACCGGGGCGAGAGCCTGATCATCGCGACCGGCGCGTCCGCCCTGTGGCTCAACCTCGCATCCGAGCAGCGCCTCCGAGGCCGCGGCGTGTCCGCCTGCGCGACCTGCGACGGGTTCTTCTTCCGGGACCGCGAGATCGCCGTCGTCGGTGGCGGCGACTCCGCGATGGAGGAGGCCAACTACCTCACCAAGTACGCGAGCAAGGTCCACCTGCTCCACCGCCGCGACGGGTTCCGCGCGAGCAAGATCATGATCGACCGCACGTACGGCAACCCCAAGATCGAGGTGCACACCAACACCGCGATCGAGGAGGTCCTCGGCGACGCGAAGGTCGAGGGGCTGCGGATCAGGGACACGACCAACGGCGAGCTGCGCGAGATGCCGATCGAGGGCCTGTTCATCGCCATCGGCCACAAGCCCAACACGGACGTGTTCAGCACCTGGCTCGAGAGGGACGAGAAGGGCTACCTCGTGGCCCACGAGCACACCGCCAGCCGGATCCCCGGCGTGTTCATCTCGGGCGACGTGCAGGACCACCGCTACCGCCAGGCCGTCACGGCCGCCGGCGACGGGGCCCGCGCCGCCATCGACGCCGAGAAGTGGCTGGAGAGCGAGGGCATCGCGGAGCACCAGACCGCCACCGCGTGGTAGGTCCATCCGCCATCCCGGTGCCCGCCCCGGGGCCCCGCGCATGAGCCTGCGCGGCGGCGGTGTCCGCTCGCTGGCCCGGACCGGCGGCCAGGGCGGCGGCAGCGGCGGCCGGCTCACCCCGCCCTCCTCGGACTTCAAGCGCGTCCCCAAGGAGCGCAGGGGCCAGACCGTGCGGCGGATCGCCGCGTTCTTCGGGCCCTACCGCGCCCAGGTCGGGATCGTCATGGTCGCGATCCTGGCGACCAGCCTCATCGGCCTCGTCAACCCATATCTGCTCAAGCTGCTGATCGACGACGTCATCGTCGGCCGCCAGTTCGAGAAGCTGAACCTGTACGTCGGGCTGATGATCGCGCTGCCGATCGCGACCGGCCTGATCGGCGTCGGGCAGACGTACCTCAACAACCGCATCGGCCAGAGCGTCATGCAGGACCTGCGCAACGCGCTGTACGCGCACCTGCAGCGAATGCCGCTCCGGTTCTTCACGGCCACCCGGACGGGCGAGATCCAGAGCCGCCTCGCCAACGACGTCGGCGGCGTCCAGTCGGTCGTCACGGACACGGCCTCGTCGATCTTCGCGAACGTCGTGGTCGCCGTGTCCACGATGATCGCGATGGTCCTCATCGACTGGCGGCTGACGCTGCTCTCGCTCGCGATCCTGCCGTTCTTCCTGTACCTCACCTATCGCGTCGGCAAGGTGCGGCGCCAGGTCAGCGGCGAGACCCAGAAGCAGCTGGCGGACATGAGCGCCGTGACCGAGGAGACGCTCTCGGTCAGCGGGATCCTGCTGGGCAAGACCTTCGGGGCGCAGGAGCGGTCTGTGGCGCGCTACTCGGCGCTCAATTTGGGCCTTGCGAAGCTGCAGATCCGGCAGGCGATGATCGGGCGCTGGTTCTTC
>JANNHX010000250.1:0-8930 GCA_031404615.1 Chloroflexota bacterium | reverse complement strand
AGGGGCCGAGCCACGCTCGGGACCTGCCGATTTCATCCACGGGAGACTCATGAGGGCGGGTCACTCGAGCCGCAGGGAGCGGTCCGCGCGGTCATGCCGCATCCTATGGGTCACGCACGATGGCCCCCTCACACGGCAAAGGACGATCACCATGGCGTGGACGCTCGACCACTGGATCAACGGCGCCTCGGTGGCGCCCGCCAACGGCCGCTATCTCGATCGCGAGAGCCCGGTCGACGGCTCGCTCGTGTGCCGGATGGCCGACGGCACCGCCCCCGATGTCGACGCCGCCGTCATCGCCGCCAAGGCCGCCCAGCGCGCGTGGGCCCGCACCGCCCCGTCCGTCCGCGGCCGGCTCCTGATCGAGGCCGCCCGCCTGATCCGCGCCAATGCCGCCTCGCTCACCGACGAGGAGATCGCCGAGACCGGCAAGCCGCGCGCCACGGCC
This sequence comes from Chloroflexota bacterium, assembly GCA_031404615.1. GTDB lineage: Bacteria > Chloroflexota > Limnocylindria > Limnocylindrales > CSP1-4 > CAIXZV01. The sequence continues at coordinate 8,482 of JANNHX010000250.1, read as the reverse complement.
TTGAACGAGGTCGAGGGCGCGGCCCAGTACTTCGAGTTCTACGGCGAGGTCATCAACGCCAGCTACGGCGACACGATCGACCTCGGGGGCGACTTCCACAGCTTCACCCGCAACGAGCCGTTCGGCGTCATCGGGGTCATCACCCCCTGGAACCTGCCGATCAACCAGGCTGCGCGCGCCTGCGCTCCCGCCATCGCCGTGGGGAACACCGTCGTCCTCAAGCCGTCCTCGCTGACGAGCACCTCATCGATCCGCCTCGGCGAGCTGTGCCAGCAGGCAGGGATCCCGGACGGCGTCTGGAACGTGCTCCTCGGCAGCGGCTCCACCGCGGGCCCGGCGCTGGTCACGCACCCCGACGTGCGCAAGGTCGCGTTCACGGGCTCGGTCGAGGTCGGCCGCGAGCTCGCGCACCTCGCCGCGGACCGGCTCATCCCGCTCACCCTGGAGCTCGGTGGCAAGAGCGCCAACATCGTGTTCGCCGACGCCGACCTCGACAAGGCCGCCACGGCCGCCACGACGGGCTTCACGTCGAACGCCGGCCAGGTCTGCTCCGCCGGCTCCCGGCTCCTCGTCCAGCGCGAGATCCACGACGCCCTCGTCGCGAGGATCCGCGAGCTGTCCGAGGCGCATACGCTCGGCGAGACCATGGGCCCGGTCATCAGCGAGAGCCAGGTCGGGACCATCCGCGCCTACCTCGATGTCGCCGAGGCCGAGGGCGCCACCCCGGTCACCGGCGGTTCGGCCGCCGCCACCGCGGTCGCCGAGCGCCTCGGCAACTTCGTCCCGCCGACGATCTACACCGGCGTGAACAACGCGATGCGGATCGCGCAGGAGGAGGTCTTCGGGCCCGTTCTCGCCGTCATCCCCTTCGACACCGAGGAGGAGGCGATCGCGATCGCGAACGACAGCCCCTTCGGCCTCGTCGCCGGCGTCTGGACCCGCGACATCAGCCGCGCGCTGCGGGTCGCGAACGACATCGAGGCGGGCCAGGTCTACGTGAACGCGTGGTGGGCGGGCGGCGTCCAGACGCCCTTCGGCGGGACCAAGATGAGTGGCTACGGGCGGGAGAAGGGCGTCGAGGCCCTCGCGCACTACACCCAGACCAAGTGCGTGACGGTGGCGCTCTAGTCGCCGGCGCCGCTCCGGGTCCCGCTCAGCGGTCTCCGGGTCCCGCTCAGCGGTAGGTGTTCCAGGCGAGGATGCCTGCCACGGCGAGCCCGCACGTGCCCACCACGATCCGCAATACCGGGGCCGGGATCCGGCGCGCGATCGCGGGCCCGATCAGCCCGCCCGTGAACAGTCCCGCGGCGAGCGGCAGGACCGCCACCCAGTGCACGGGTCCGAGCAGGATGAACACGACCGCCGCCGCCCCGTTCGACACGGCCGCGAGCAGGTTCTTCGCGGCGTTCACGTCGTGGAACGGCCGGTCGATGATCCGCGACAGGGCGACGAACGCCAGGATCCCGCCGGCCGCCCCGAAGTAGCCGGTGTAGACGGCGGTCGCGCCGTACGTCGCCACGGTGGTCGGGCGCATCGCGGCGGTCTTCGCCGCCCGGCGGGCCCGCAGGCGCGGCTGGATGAGGAGCAGCACGGAGGCGCCGGCGATGAGCACGGGCGCCACGAGCTCGAAGACGCGCTCGGGGAGCACGAGCAGGAGCAGGGGCCCCGGCCGCGCCGCCCACGACCCCCGCGAGCGCGAGGCGCGCGATGACCGGCCGCTGCCCGACGAGCTCGCGCCGTGACCCGATCCCGGCCCCGATGCCCGTGAACACGAGCGAGACGGTGTTGGTGACATTGGCCGTGACCGGCGGGAGCCCCACGGCGAGCAGCGCCGGGTAGGAGATCAGCGACGCGAGGCTCACGAGCACGCTGACGGTCCCGGCGACGACACCGGCCAGGAACAGGGCGACCAGCGCCTCGGGGGGCATGGCCGCGATGGTACCAACGGGCAGGCGTGGCATCGGTACCGGGATCGGCCCGATGCACCTGTCTGCCGGCCGCCAAGGGCCCCTACAATCACATGCCTGAGCCGTCCCACCTCCCCACCGCCCCTCGGACGAAAGGGCTCCTCCATGACCGACATCGACCCCGAGAACGTCCAGGACGGCCTGGATCACTATCCCGTCGCCTTCATCCAGAACCTCATCGACAACGGCGAGGGCTGGAAGGTCCAGAGCGATCTGGCGCGGGCGATCATGCTGGCGCTCGAGGACGGCACCTGCGTCCTTGGGCCCGTCGCGCACCGCGACTACAACAACCACGTGGTGCCCGCGCGCTCCGAGGTTGAGCCCGGCGCCAAGGGCAGCTTCGTGTACGCGAACCGCCTGCGCGCCGAGCGCGGCGCCCCGCAGCTCGTCGAGGCGGCGGACGGCACCGTGATCGAGGCGCCCGGCGGCGCCGGCGGCGGCTTCTAGGAGGCACCCATGGCCCGCTACCGGATCATGACCTGGAAGGGAATCCCCGCCCAGGTCAAGGCCAATGACCCCGACGGCGGCCGCGTCAGCCGCGAGATGCCTCCCTGGTTCGCCCAGGAGATTGACCGCGTGGCGATGGTGGAAGGGCTGGCGGGCACGGACGCCTACACCGAGGGGTGGGCATGGTCGAAGCCGGCGGAGCGCGAGGGGACGGCCGGCGACGTCGTCGACGCCGTGATCCGCGAGCAGCTGGAGGCCTGGGACCGCACAGGCGACTGACGGCGGACTGACGGCGGTCTCGCGCGAACGGGCCCTCGCGAAGGCGCTCTCGCGGCGCCCCTCATCGGCACGGGGCCCCCTCGCGGCACCCCACAGCCACGCCTGGGCATGGTGGTAGCGACCGCTCAGCCCGCGCCATCAGTTGATTCGGGCTCGTCCAGGCCTGCCGGTGGTAGCTGAGGGCATCCCGGTGCTGGCACCCCGCTACCACCACTCCGAGGCGTGGCTGAGGGAGGGAGGGAGGCGTGGCTGAGGGAGGGAGCCGTCCTCAGGCCGTCCCTCAGCCGGCCTGCGTGATCAGTCGCCGAGGCAGGTCCCCACGTTGCGGGCCGTCGCGACGAGCGAGTGGTCCAGCGGCACGGTCTTGAGCCGCCCGCCCACGAGCTCGAGCGGGACGGTCCGCGTGCCCTCGCCCTCGGCCGCGACCATGACCCCGAACGTCCCCTCGGCGACGAGGTCCGCGCCCGCGTTGCCGAGGCGCGCGGCCAGGACGCGGTCGATGGGTGACGGCGTGCCGCCGCGCTGGACGTAGCCCAGGATCGAGACGCGCGACTCCAGTCCGGTCAGGGCCTCCAGCTGGCGGGCGAGGCGCAGCGAGTGGCCGGTGTGGTCGGCGTCGAAGGCCCCGAGCTCCGCGTCCGCGGCGGCGCGCTCGGGCGTGCCCGTCACCGTCGCCTTGCGCCGCGCCACCATGCCCACGTAGCGCTTGTGCGTATCGATGTCGCGGGCGCCCTCGGCCACGGCGACGATGCTGAAGTTGGTGCCCGACTCGGTGCGGCGCTTGATCGCCGCAACGACGCTCTCGATCCGGTACGGGATCTCCGGGATGAGGATCACGTCGGCGCCGCCCGCGATGCCCGCGGCGAGGGTCAGCCAGCCCGCGCGGTGGCCCATGACCTCGGCCAGGATGATCCGGTGGTGGCTGTGCGCCGTGCTGTGGAGCCGGTCGATGGCGTCCGTGGCGATCGTCAGGCTGGTCGCGAAGCCGATGGTCGCGTCCGTCTCAACCACGTCGTTGTCGATGGTCTTGGGCAGCATGACGATGTTGAGGCCGGCCTTGGCGAGGCGCAGCGAGTTCTTCGCCGTCCCGTTGCCGCCGATGCACAGCAGCGCGTCCAGCCGGTGGCGCTTGTATGTGCGGACGATGATCTCGGTCGCGTCCATCGTGACACCGTCGATCGGCATCCGGTGCGGCTTGTCGCGGCTCGTGCCGAGGATGGTGCCGCCGATCGTCAGGATCCCCGCCAGCGCGGGCGAATCAAGCTCGATGAAGCGGTCCTCGGCGAGGCCGCGGAACCCGTCGCGGAAGCCGATGAGCTTCATGCCGTGATGCCCGATCGCCGCCTTGCCGAAGCCGCGGATCGCGGCGTTGAGGCCGGGGCTGTCTCCGCCCGCGGTCAGGATGCCGACACGCTTCGTCCGGGCCATCGGCCGTACCTCCGCTCCGCGTCCCGGCTGCCGCCGCCACGCGTCAGGCGCGGCGTGCCGAGATGAGGAGTATCCGGCCTGCGGGGCGCCCGTGCGACGCGCGAGACAGCATCTCCGCGCTAGGGTGGTGGAACACACCCCGACGCCGCCGATCGCGGCCCGCCGCACCCACCCGGAGGCTTCCCATGTCCTACCAGCCTGCCCCCGCGCGCTACGACTCGATGGTCTACCGCACCTGCGGCCGGAGCGGCCTGCGGCTGCCGGTTCTGTCCCTGGGCCTGTGGCACAACTTCGGCGACACGACGCCGATCGAGACCCAGAAGGCGATCGTGCGGACCGCCTTCGACGCTGGCATCACGCACATGGACCTCGCCAACAACTACGGCCCGCCGTATGGGACCGCGGAGACCAACTTCGGGCGGATCCTGCGCGAGGACCTCGCGGGCCACCGTGACGAGTTGATCATCAGCAGCAAGGCCGGCTGGGACATGTGGCCGGGGCCGTACGGGCAGGGCGGCGGCTCGCGCAAGTACATGCTCGCGAGCCTGGACCAGAGCCTCAAGCGCGTGGGCGTCGAGTACTTCGACATCTTCTACTCCCATCGCTTCGATGCCGACACCCCGCTCGAGGAGACGATGGGCGCACTCGCGCACGCGGTCCACCAGGGCAAGGCGCTCTACGCCGGCATCTCGTCCTACTCGCCGCGCGCGACCCGCGAGGCGGCCGCCCTGCTCGCCGCGGAGGGCGTGCCGCTGCTCATCCACCAGCCCGCGTACAACCTGTTCAACCGCTGGGTGGAGGCGGACCTGCTCGACGCTCTCGAGGAGGTGGGTGCCGGGATGATCGCGTTCACCGCGCTCGCGCAGGGCCTGCTCACCGACAAGTACCTCGACGGGATCCCCGCCAATGCCCGGATCAACCGGCCCGGGGGTGAATCGTTCCCGAAGGAGTCGCTGACCGAGCCGAACCTCGCCCGCGTCCGCGCGCTGAACGAGATCGCGAAGGGCCGCGGCCAGACGCTCGCGCAGATGGCCTACGCCTGGGTGCTGCGCGACCCGCGGGTCACCACGACGCTCGTGGGCGCCAGCTCGCCTGAGCAGGTCAGGGAGAACCTCGCGGTGGCCTCGCGCCTGGACTTCACGGCGGACGAGCTGGCCGAGATCGACCGGTACGCGGTCGAGGGCGGCGTCAACCTCTGGGAGAAGCCCTCCACGGACCAGCGGCCCTAGGTCGGGCGCCATGCTCGGCGTCTGGCGCCTGCAGCTCCTCCGCGAGGTCGGGCGGCGCGGCACGATCCGCGCCGCCGCGGCGGCCATGTCCGTCACGCCCTCCGCGGTGAGCCAGCAGCTGCGGATCCTCGAGGCCGAGGCCGGCGTCCCGCTGCTGGAGCCCGCCGGGCGCAACGTGCGCCTCACGGAGGCCGGCGAGATGCTGGTGCGTCATGCCGACGTCATCACCGGCGCCATCGAGGCCGCGGAGTCGGAGCTGGCGGCGACGCAGGCCGAGCTCAGCGGCACGCTTCGCATCGCTGCATTCCCGACTGCGGCCCGGGCGATCCTCCCCGGGGTGATCGCGGACCTGGGCCGGGCGCACCCGCGCCTGCGCCTGACGCTGCGGGACCTGGAGACCGCAGAGAGCCTGGCCGCGCTCCGCCTGGACGAGGTGGACCTCGCGGTCGTGGACGTCTACGACGAGGCGACGCGGATCCGCGAGCCGGGCATCGAGCTCCAGGAGCTGATGGAGGACCCGCTCTGGATCGCGCTGCCCGCGGACCATGCCCAGGGCGCCGGATCCGTGCCGCTCGCGGCGCTGGCCGACGAGCCGTGGATCATGGACACGGAGAGCAGCAACATCGGCGGGGCCGTGGTCCGGGCCTGCGAGCGAGCCGGCTTCGTGCCCCACACCCGCTCCAACTGCCGGGACTACAGCGTGATCATCGCCCTCGTGGAGGCTGGGCTGGGCGTCGCCGTCCTGCCGGGCCTCGCGCTGCGCGACCGCGAGATCCGCGCCCGCGTCGCTCCCCTCGACCCGCCGCTGCGCCGCAGAGTCCTTGTGGCGGTGAAGCCGGGCCGCCGGTCGCACCCGGCCGTCGCTGCGCTCCTCGACGCGCTGATCCGGCGCGGTGACGGGCTCCCGTTCGTCTCCGACTGATCACGGCCAACCCCTCGCGTCGGGCTGTCAAGTGTCGAGGGTCGATCGTGTAGCTGAACTGCACGGTTACTATAGAGACATGCGCTGGACGTAACCGGTTGCGGGTGGGATCGTCACCCTCGGCGGGGGTCGAGGCGCGCATGCCGTCCGCGCGCCGGTCCTGCCATCGACCGGAGCACACCCGCCATGCAGCTTGCGACGCGCATGTCGTCGATCGGGACCGAGACCGCGTTCGAGGCCGCCGCCCGCGCCCACGCGCTGGAGGCCACCGGTCGCAGCGTCATCCACCTCGAGATCGGCGAGCCAGACTTCGACACCCCTGCCAACGTCCGCGAGGCCGCCCGCCGCGCGCTGGAGTCGGGCAAGACCCACTACCCGCCGTTCTCGGGCATCCCCGAGCTGCGCGCCGCGATCGCCGCCGACACGGCGCTCCGCCGCGGGTTCGCACCGGACCCGGCGGACGTCTTCGTGACGGTCGGCGGCAAGGGCGTCATGTACTACGCGATCCTCGCGCTGGTGAACCCGGGCGACGAGGTCATCGTCCCGGATCCCGGCTATCCCATCTACGAGTCCGTGACCCGGTTCGTGGGCGGCGTGCCCGTCCCCATCGCCATCCGCCAGGACAACGAGTTCCGCCTCGACCCTGCGGAGCTGGCGAGCCTCGTGACCGAGCGGACGAAGCTCATCGTCATCAACTCGCCCGCCAACCCAACGGGGGGCGTCCTCACCCGGGAGGACCTGCAGGCGATCGCCGACATCGCGGTCCGCCACGACCTCGTGGTGCTCTCCGACGAGATTTACTCGCGGATCCTGTACGACGGAACCGAGCACACCTCCATCGCCGCGCTGCCCGGGATGCGGGAGCGGACGATCGTCCTGGACGGGTTCTCCAAGACGTGGGCCATGACCGGGTGGCGCCTGGGCTACGGCATCGTGCCCGACTGGCTGCACCACGGGTTCGGACGCCTGCTCATCAACTCCGTATCGGGCGCCACGACGTTCGCACAGTGGGGTGCCGTGGAGGCGATCGCCGGCCCGCAGGACGAGGTCGACGCCATGGTCCAGGAGTTCCGCGTCCGCCGTGACCTTGTGGTGGACGGGCTCAACGCCATCCCCGGCGTCAGCTGCCTGCGCCCCGCCGGCGCGTTCTATGCCTTCCCGGAGATCTCCGGCACGGGTCTCACCGGCGCCCAGCTGGCGGACCGGCTCCTGGCCGAGGCCGGCGTGTCGGTCCTCGCCGGCACGGCCTTCGGCGAGGTCGGCGCGGCCCACATCCGGCTCTCGTACGCCAACTCGCGGGAGAACCTGTCCGAGGCGCTGCGCCGGATGCGGACGGTGATCGAGCCGATCGTGGCCGGCCGCGCGGTCGGGGCGGGCGCCCGATGATCGTCTCGGTCCAGGTCAGCGAGGTGGACGTGCTGGCCGCGGCGGCTGAGGCGGACTTCGCGCGCTGGGAGATCGTCAAGGACGTCGTCGACGAGTGCATGGACCTGGCGCTCAATGAGCGGCAGAGCGGCCACCCCGGCGGCTCGCACTCCAAGGTCCACCTGCTGCTCTCGCTCATGCTCTCGGGCGCCATGCGCTGGGACGTCCGCCGGCCGTGGCTGCGGTTCGCGGACCGGTTCGTGCTGTCCGCGGGGCACACGGTCCCCGCCGTGTACTCCATCCTCGCCGTGCTCAACGAGTCTCTGCGCGCCCGTCGCGAGCTGGACGGTGACGACCGCTTCGCCTTCCCCGACGACGGCCGGTGGGCGCTCACGCACGAGGACCTGCTCACGCTGCGGCGGCGTGGCGGGCTGCCCGGCCATGCCGAGGTGGCTGGCAAGACGCTGCTGTTCAAGGCCAACACGGGACCGTCCGGCCACGGAATGCCGGTCGCCGCCGGCGAGGCCCTGGCCCTCCGCATGGCGGGTGCCGGCGAAGTGAAGGTCTTCGTGGTCGAGGGCGAGGGAGGGCTCACGCCCGGCGCCGCCCACGAGACGAAGAACACGGCGTGGGGCCTCGGCCTGGACAACCTCGTGTTCCTCGTGGACTGGAACGACTTCGGCATCGACGGGCGCCCCGCATCGGCGGTGGTGCCCGGGACGCCCGATGACTGGTTCGCGCCCTACAGGTGGCGCGTCACCGGGACCCAGGACGGGATGAGCTGGGGACCGGTCACCCGGACGGTGCTCGAGGCGGCACGGGGCGAGAACCCGGCCGGCGTCCCC
>JANNHX010000249.1:0-6913 GCA_031404615.1 Chloroflexota bacterium | reverse complement strand
TGAGTTCTGAGTTGAGGCTCTTCCAACTCAGAACTCAAAACTTTGAACTCAAAACTGGGCACGCGCCGCGCATCAATCGACAGCACAATGCACTGGCTGCCGAACCGTTTCGCGCCATCTTCGATCAGATTGGGTGTCAGCACAGCCGCAGTATTGATCGAGATCTTGTCGGCCCCGGCGCGTAGCATGCGGTACATATCATCGACGGTGCGAATGCCGCCGCCGACCGTCAGCGGGATAAATACCTCGGCGGCGGTTCGCTCCACCACGTCGATCATCGTCGCCCGCTCATCGCTGCTGGCGGTGATATCGTAGAAGACCAGCTCGTCGGCGCCCGCCGCATCGTACGCCGCCGCCAGGGCAACCGGGTCGCCTGCATCGCGATGGTTAAGGAACGAGATGCCCTTGACCACGCGCCCATCTTTGACATCCAGACACGGAATAATCCGGCGTGTCAGCATGATCTATCCCACCTTCCCCGTCGCACGGTCCTCGGTGGTGTTGATGTGGACGCCCGCGAACATGTCGGAGCGGCGCTCCTCGACGCGCGACGCCTTGGCGACGGCGAGCAGGAGGCCCATCGTCTCGTCCGTGACCCGGTGCTTGCTGTAGTCGAGGAACAGGCCCGCGCCCTCGGCGGTCAGGCGCTGCGCGCGCCCGGGATCCGCGGCGAACAGGTCGCGCAGGTGTGTGTCCCGGATCGTCGCGTGGTGGGCCAGGACGGCCTTCCACTCGGACAGCTGGTCGAAGGGGGCAGGTCTCGTCGTGTCGTCCGCGCTCATGCGGGCATCGTAGACCCGCCGCCGGCGGTCCGGGCCGTCAGGAGACGATGCGCCAGCCGTACTCGGTCAGCTCCTGGAGCTCGCCGAGACCGATGTCAAACCAGCAGCCGGACAGGGTCAGCGCCCCCGACTTCTCGCGCGACCGGATCCAGGGGAACGTGCGCAGATTGACCACGGACTGCTCGATGGAGCGGAACTCCAGTTCGCGCCGGCTCCGCTCGGGGTCGGACCAGTCGGTGGGGTCCAGCTCGCTCGCGAGGTCCCGCAGGGGTGCCACCCAGGTGCCGATGAAGTCGGTCGTGGTGAGCGGGGCCGCGTCGTCGAAGGCGGCCGCGACGCCGCCGCACCGGCCGTGGCCCATGACGACGATCGAGCGGACGCCGAGCGCGAGGACCGCGAACTCGAGGGCGGCCGACGCGGCGTGACTCCGGGCGTCCGGCGCGTAGACCGGGACCAGTGCCGCGACGTTGCGGACGATGAACAGCTCGCCCGGCGCGGCGTCGAACACGATCTCCGGGCCGGAGCGCGCGTCCGAGCAGGCGACGACCATCGTGCGCGGCCGCTGGCCCTCGTCCGCCATCCGCTGATAGCGCTCGCGCTCCAGCGCGTAACGGTTGCCGCGGAATCGGGCGAAGCCGGCCGAGACGTCGGGCGGGAGGGGTGAGTCGGTCATCGCGGGCATCGTAGCCGGTCGAGGTGCAGCGCTTGCCCGTCAGTCACGGTCGCTCCCCGGTGGGTCGAGGCGGAACACGCGGGACGTCACGACCTCGCGGTCCTCGAGGACGGTCGTCGTACGGACCTCATAGCGGGCGAGCTCCACGAGGCCGTTGGCTGCGGTCGCCGGGAGGTAGCGCCGCCCCGGGTCGCCCAGCAGGACGCGCGTGCCGTTCGCCGCGGCCTCCCGGAGCCAGGGCAGCACGCGTTCCGCCAGCGGGCCCTCGTACCAGGTGTCGCCCGCGAGCAGCACCTCGACGTCCGGCGGCGGCTCCAGCAGGAGGTCGCGGCCGGCGTAGCCGACGTGGACGCCGTTGGCGCGGGCGTTGAGCGCGACGGCCACCTCGGCGAAGGGGTCGATGTCGGCGGCGACGACGTCCGCGGCGCCGGCCTGCGCGGCCGCAATGGCCACGAGCCCGCTCCCGGTCGCGATGTCCAGCACGCGCCTCCCCGCGACCGTGTTCGGGTGCTCGCGCACGTAGCGCGCGAGCGCGATCCCGCCTGCCCACGCGAAGGCCCAGAAGGGGATCGGTGCGCCGTCGATCCCGAGCGCTGCCTCGGTCGCGGGCCACAGCGTCTCGATGTCGTGGGCGAGGTGGAGGCGGAGACCTGGCAGCCCTTCGACCTCGTGCAGGCGTGTGTGCCGGGCGACGAACGCGCGTCGGTGGGAGCGCGGCAGCTCGCGGGCCGTGTCGCCGGTTCCGGGATCGCCCGGGCGGGATCTGGTCATCGCAGTGGAGCATGCCACGGGGTCGCCAGTGTCCCGTACCGCTGTTCGAGAGCCGGTTGCCACTGGGTCCCGCCCTGGGACCGAACGACCGCGTCGATCCGGGCGGGCCGTGATCGCGATCTGCATCAGATCCACCGTGCTCACGCAGGGGTCACGCGACCAAACCCGGGCTTCGGGTCCCGAGCCCTGCATGGAGGAGCCGATCCTGATGCAGATGCCGATCACGGGTCCGCGGAACGCCGCCTGTAGCCCGGGTCTCCACATGCGGTCAGCGATCTGCGAATCGGTGCCCCAGTGCCCGTGGCGGGCGGCAGCGCCACGCCGGGCGGCCGCGGGCCATGCCGGGGCGGCTCCAGGCGCCTCCACGGCGCCCTCGCCCGTATGCTTGTGCGAGGCCACGCTCGGCCGGATCCCACGTCGCACGGAGACAGGACCGCGTTGTCGCTTCCCCAGCCCAGCGTGTCCGTCCTCATCCCGTGCTGGAATGCGGCCGGGTCCATCGAGCGGGCGCTGGACTCCGTGCTCGCCGACCGGGAACTTCCGCTCGAGTGCGTGGTCGTGGACGACGGGTCGACGGATGGCACCGCCGACGTGGTCCGCTCGGTCGCGCAGCGCGATCCGAGGGTCGTCCTCCTCGTCTCGCCGGCGAACGAGGGCGTGTCCGAGGCGCGCAACCGCGGCCTCCGCGTGGTTCGCGGCGAGTGGCTGACGTTCCTCGATGCCGATGACCGGCTGCTGCCAGGCGGCCTGGCCGCGCTCTACGAGGCCGCCGTCTCGACCGATGCCCTCGCCGTCGTGGGGCAGCGCATCTGGTCCGACGGCGAGCGCACCTGGATCAGCAGCCACTACGACGACCCGGACATCCGGGTCCCCGGCCGCAAGTCGCTCACCAGGAACCCTGGGCTCATGGCCTACGCATCGGCAACCGGCAAGCTGATCCACCGCACCTGCCGGGAGGACCTGTGGTTCACCGGACGCGTCCTGGGCGACCAGCCCTGGACGGTCCGTGCCCTGCTCCGGGCCGGCGACCGGATCGAGGTCATCGATGCCGACGTCTACGAGTGGACGCGCCCGCGCGCCGGCAACGAGTTCGAGACCATCACGGCCGCCAAGCACCGATCCGCCCGGCTCGCGGCCGAGGCGGTCCACGTGGCGACGGGGGCCCTCGTCGAGGTCGCGGCCGAGGCGGAGCGAGTCGTTCCCGACCCGGCCGGGCGCCACCTCGTGGTCGCCGGCTACTTCGACCGCCTGGTGCGCTCCGACTTCGGCGGACCCGTGTCCCGGGCGGCGGCGAGTTTCGACGAGGGCACGGTCGTCCTCTACGAGGCCATCGCGGCGTTCCTCCGCGCGGCGCCGCCCGAGATCGTCGGGCGGTCGAAGGTGGTGACGAGGTCGCTCGTCCTGCCGCCGCTCCTGTCGTGGACGCACGTGACGCCTGAGGGCCGCGTCGCCGCCTGGTCGATGGTCGACACGGTCGTCGCGAGCGGCCGAGCCACCCGCGGCGTGCCTCGTCGCCGGCGTGCGGGATGGAGCGTGGTCGCCGGCTTGTCGGCAGCATGGCGCGGCCGGGCCCGCCCCCTCGTGGATGCGCTCCTGGCGATCCTCTCGCTGGCCGCGTCTGCGCGGCGGGCGATTCGGGCGAGGGGCCGTCGGGCCTGACGCGGGACCGGTGCCAGGACGGCAACCGGGACGGGCCTTGCGCGCGACCCGCTACACTCCCGCCTCGTGACCATCCCCCAGTCCCGCCTGCGGAACTTCTCGATCATCGCGCATATCGATCACGGGAAATCCACGCTCGCGGACCGCCTGCTCGAGCTGACCCACACCATCGAGGGCCGGCAGATGATGAGCCAGGTCCTGGACTCCATGGACCTCGAGCGCGAGAAGGGCATCACGATCAAGGCCCGCGCCGTCCGCCTCGAGTACACGGCCAACGACGGCCTCGTCTACGGCCTCAACCTGATCGACACGCCGGGTCACGTGGACTTCGCGTACGAGGTCAGCCGCAGCCTCCAGGCGTGCGAGGGCGCCATCCTCGTCGTGGACGCCGCGCAGGGCATCGAGGCCCAGACGCTGGCCAACGTCCACCTCGCCCTGCGCGAGGGGCTCACGATCATCCCGGTCCTCAACAAGATCGACCTCCCGTCGGCCCAGCCGGAGGTCGTGATGGAGGAGCTGGAGAACGTCCTCGCGATCCCGCGCGAGGAGGTCATCCTGGCGTCGGCCAAGGACGGGACGGGCGTCCCGGAGATCCTCGAGGCGATCGTCGCCCGGATCCCGGCGCCCAAGGGCGACCCGACGGCTCCGCTCCAGGGCCTCGTCTTCGACAGCCACTACGACGCCTACAAGGGCGTCCTGTGCTACATCCGGCTCGCCGCAGGCACGCTCAACGCCCACGACACCATCCGCCTCATGGCCAGCGGCGCCGAGGCGGAGCTCCTTGAGTTGGGCGTCTTCCGGCCCCAGCTGGTCCCGGTGCAGCAGCTGGTCGCGGGCGAGGTGGGCTACGTCGCAACGGGCCTCAAGAATGTCCGCGAGGCGCAGGTCGGCGACACGGTGACGACCGTCGCCAACCCGGCGAAGGAGCCCGTGCCAGGCTTCCAGGTGGCGAAGAGCCTGGTCTTCGCAGGCCTCTATCCGCTGTCCGGGCCGGACTACCCGCTCCTGCGCGACGCCCTCGAGAAGCTCCACCTCAACGACGCCAGCTTCACCTATGAGCCGGAGAGCTCCGTCGCCCTCGGCTTCGGGTTCCGCTGCGGCTTCCTGGGGCTGCTCCACATGGAGATCGTCCAGGAGCGCCTCGAGCGTGAGTTCAACCTCGACCTCATCGCCTCCGCCCCATCGGTCGAGTACCGCGTCCAGCTGACGATGGCCCGCGGCTGGGTCAGCGTGGACAACCCCGCCAAGTTCCCGGACGTCGGCGAGATCGAGACCATCGAGGAGCCCTGGGTCAACCTCGGCATCGTGACGCCGGACCGCTACATCGGCGCGCTCATGGAGCTCACGACGGGCCGCCGCGGCAGCTTCTCGAACATGGAGTACCTGGACCCGCAGCGCGTCCACATGCACTTCGAGCTGCCGCTGGCCGAGCTGATCGTCGACTACTACGACCAGCTCAAGAGCCGCACCCAGGGCTACGCGTCCATGGAGTACGAGGAGACCGGGTACCGCGCCGCGAACCTCGTGAAGCTCGACGTCCTCGTGAACGGGGAGCCGGTCGACGCGCTGTCGCTGATCGTCCACCGCGACCGCGCGCAGACCACCGGGCGCCAGCTGACGGACAAGCTCAAGCAGCTGATCCCGCGCCAGATGTTCGAGGTCCCGATCCAGGCGGCCATCGGCAGCCACGTCGTCGCCCGCGAGACCATCCGCGCCATGCGCAAGAACGTGCTCGCGAAATGCTACGGTGGCGACATCAGCCGCAAGAAGAAGCTGCTCGAGAAGCAGAAGGAAGGGAAGCAGCGCATGAAGCGCGTGGGATCCGTCGAGATCCCGCAGGAGGCGTTCCTGGCCATTCTCCGGATGGGCGAGGAATGACGTCCGGCGCCGCCCGCTGACGTAGAGCCCGATGCCCGACCTGCCGATCCCCGACGTCCTCGAGCTCCTGGACAAGGTCCCGGACACCCTGCGTGTCCTCATGGTCCTGGGGCTGACGCTGCTCCTCGTCATCCTCCGCTTCGACGCGGAGCGCTTCAACGCGGCCGAGTACGACGACATCGACCACTGGGGCCGCAAGCCCTCGCTCATGCGCCGGCTCGCCTGGTATGTCCTCGGGCTGGTCGGCATCCTTGCGGTCCTGAAGGTCCACCCGGCGCCGGGCGTCGACCTGTACCTGACGTTGGGCGACCGCCTCGGGACGGTGATCCTGGGCCTTGCCTACGGGGCCATTGGCGCGAGCGTGGCGGTGGGCATCGCGCTCTACCGCTACCACCTGATCCGCTTCCCGCCGGTCTCGCTCTACCCGGCGAAGATCACCAACGCCATCGCGACGGCCTTCTTCGACGAGGCGGTGTTCCGCGGCATCGTCTTCGGCTTCCTGCTTGCGACGTCGCTCGACGCAAATCTCGCGAACATCATCCAGGCGATGCTCTACGCGCTGGCGACGCGCCTGGGGGCGCCCGGCCGGCCCTGGTACATGCTCGTCACGGTCCTCGTGATCGGTGTCGCGGGCGGCTGGCTGACCGGCGTCACGGGGGGCATCGGGGCGGCGTTCCTGGGCCACGCCATCACGCGGATCGCGATCTTCCTCACCACGGGCCACGCCGGCATCCCCAAGGCGAGGGGCACCGAGGACGAGGAGGTCGAGCGCCGCAGGCGGACCCCCGAGGGCTGGACCGTGCTGGGCACGCGCGACGCGGGGGACCGCTGACGATCGCCACACCCGGTTCGGCCGCCCGGCCGCCGGTCGCGCTCTACGTCCACGTCCCGTTCTGCGTCTCGCTCTGCCCGTACTGCGACTTCGTCGTGTATGCCGGGGCGGCGGCGCGTGGTCCGGCGGCGCGCGTGGAGGCGTTCACGGGAGCGCTGCTGACGGAGCTCTCCCTTCGGGCCGATGCCGCCGATGCCGCCTTCGGGCCGGATCGCGAGCCGCTGCGGACCGTGTACCTCGGCGGCGGCACGCCGACCCTCCTCCCGTCCGCGTCCATCGCCGCGATCCTGGGGCTCGTGCGCCAGCGGTTCGGGATCG
>JANNHX010000248.1:0-5295 GCA_031404615.1 Chloroflexota bacterium | reverse complement strand
CCGCCGGATCCTGATGGAGACCTACGGCGCGTCGGTGGTGGCGAGCCCCAGCCCGGACACGAGCTACGGCCGCAAGGTCCTCGCCGAGACGCCCGACTCCAACGGGTCGCTGGGCATGGCCATCAGCGAAGCCGTCGAGGACGCCGCGACACGCGACGACACGAAGTACGCCCTGGGTTCCGTGCTCAATCACGTCATGCTCCACCAGACCGTGATCGGGCTCGAGGCGATGGAGCAGATGGCGATGGCCGGCGAGGAGCCGGACGTGATCATCGCCTGCGCCGGTGGCGGCTCGAACTTCGCGGGCCTCACGTTCCCGTTCCTGGGCCGCAAGCTCCGGGGCGAGGCCAGCTACCGGGTCATCGCGGCGGAGCCGGAGGCGGCGCCATCGCTGACGCGCGGCGTCTACGCGTACGACTTCGGCGACACCGGGCGCATGGCCCCGATCGTGAAGATGCACACCCTGGGCTCTGACTTCATGCCCGAGCCGATCCACGCCGGCGGTCTCCGGTACCACGGCATGTCGCCGCTGGTCTCGCTCCTCAAGGACGAGGGCGTGATCGACGCGGTGAGCGTCCATCAGCGCGCCTGCTTCGAGGTCGGCGTCCAGTTCGCCCGCGCCGAGGGCATCCTGCCGGCTCCCGAGAGCACCCACGCGATCAAGGTCGCCGTTGACGAGGCCATCGCGGCGAAGGAGGCCGGCGAGGCGCGCGTGATCCTGTTCAACCTGTCCGGCCATGGTCACTTCGACCTGTCCAGCTACGAGCGCCACCTGCAGGGCTCGCTCGAGGACTACGAGTACCCGGCGGAGAGGGTCGCGGAGTCGCTGGCACACCTGCCCCGGGTGGGCTGACCCGGGGAGGGAGCGGGTGGGTCGCCCCAGGGGAAGGACGACCCACCGCGGCCACCTGCCCGTGTGGCCGGGACGCCTCGTCCGGCGTTCCGGCGCCAGCATGGCGAGGCGTCCACCGCCCCGCATCCGTCACGCACCGCAGGGGCCGCGACCCGCGCGGCCAAGCGCCGGCTACTCCGCGCGCGGGGGCTCGACGAGCTTGTGCCGCAGGGCGAAGGCCACGGCCTCCAGCTTCGAGTGCACGTGGAGCTTGCCCATGATGTTCTGGACGTGCGTCCTGAGCGTGTTGGGCGTGATGATCAGGTGCTCGCAGATCTCCGGGGTGGAGAGGCCCTCGGTGAGGGCGCGCAGCACATCGAGCTCACGGGGGGTCAGCGCCTCGACGGGCGGGCGCTCGGCCTGGCGGTCGCGCGCCTCCGCCACGCGCCGCGCGATCGCGATGATCACCGAGCGGGGCAGGAGCGTCGCGCCGACATGGGCGGCGCGCACTGTGGCCACGACGTCGTCGATGGCCTTGTCCTTGGTCAGGTAGCCGTCGGCGCCCGCCTGGATCGACTCGAGGACGGTCTCGTCGTCGTCGATCGCCGTCAGCATCACGATCCGGCTGGACGGCCAGCGGGCCTTGATGGTCCGGGTCGCCTCGACGCCGGTGCCGTCGGGCAGGCGGTAGTCCATGAGCACCACGTCGACCTGTTCCTTGACCGCCTCTCGGGCCTCGGCGACGGTCGTGGCGGTGCCGATGATCCGCATGTCGGGCTCAAGCGCGAGCACGCGCGCGAGCGACTCCAGGATGACGCGGTGGTCGTCCACGAGCAGGACGCGGATCGGCCGGGGGCCGGAGGGGCGGCCGGCGGGGCGCGACTCGCGGGGAGCGGGCCCGGACGGGCCGTCGGTCGGCGTCACGAGGTGCCAGTTCTCCATGTCCGAAGGGCGCCCGGCCCCGTCACGAGGACGGACAGGAGCTCGCGGCCAGTCTAGCGCCTCCACATCCCGATCCCGTCGCCCATAATCGAATGATGAAGATCGCGTTCCTCGGACTCGGGCTCATCGGCGGGTCGGTCGCGCGTGCCCTGCGCGGCTCCCCGGCGTACGCGGGCACCACGCTCGCGGCCTGGACCCCGTCCGGCGAGGGCCCGCGGCGGGCGCTGGCCGCCGGGATGCTGGACGAGGCGCCGGCAAACCCGGTCGAGGCCGTGCGGGACGCGGGGCTCGTGATCCTCGCTGCACCTCCCCTCGCATGCGCTGCCCTCGTGCGCCGCCTCGGTGCCGGTGGGGACCTGCGTGCCGCCCTCGCGCCCGGGGCCACGGTGACGGACGTCGCCTCGACCAAGGCCGAGCTCACGGCCGCCGCGACCGAGGCCGGCACCCCGTTCGTCGGCGGGCACCCGATGGCCGGTCGGGAGGCGAGGGGCTTCGACGCGGCCGATGCCGTGCTGTTCCGCGACCGGCCGTGGGTCATCACGCCCGCGGTCAACGGCGGTGATGAGGCCGCGGTCCGTTCGCTGGCGCTGGCCTGCGGGGCCCGGCCCGTGGAGCTCGACGCGGCCCTGCACGACCGCCTCGTCGCCTCGATCAGCCACGTGCCCCTCCTCACCTCTGCGGCGCTCGTGGAGGCCGTGGCTGGCTCGGGCGGCGCCCCGGAGGCGGACTGGCCGGCCGCCGCCGCGCTCGCGGCCACCGGCTGGCGCGACACGACCCGCCTGGCCCGTGGCGACGCGACGATGGGCGCCGAGATCCTGGCCTCGAACGCGGAGGCGGTGGCCGCAGTCCTGTACCGGTACCGCGACGCCATCGACGGCTGGCTGGCGGTCCTGGAGGCGCCGAGCGGCCCCGACCCCGAGGCGCTGCGTGCGCGCCTGGCCGCGGCCAAAGCGCGCCTCGAAGAGCCGGCCTGATGGGCAACCCCGACGAGCAGGTCCTGGTCGTGCCACGGGCGGCTCTGGTGGACGACGAGGGCTGGATCGGCGTCCGGCGCGGCGACCTCGAGGCCGAGCTGGCCGTTGTGGCGCGTGAGGGCGTCTTCATGTGTCGCGGCGATGCCGAGGAGAATCCCTCGCACAAGCAGGTGATCCCGTACCTCGTCCTGCGCGACGGCGAGCGCTGGTTCCTGATGCGCCGGACGAAGGCGGGCGGAGACGCGCGCCTCCACGACCTGTGGTCCATCGGCGTGGGCGGGCACCTCAACCCGGGTGACGGCGACGTGGCCGGCGGCCTCGCCCGCGAGTGGGCCGAGGAGGTCGTGGCGGACTTCGGGCCGGACTATGCGCCCGTGGGGCTGCTCAATGACGACACGACGCCGGTCGGCGCGGTCCACATCGGCTTCGTCTACGTCGCCGACGCGGGGGGCCGCCCGGTCGCGATCCGCGAGACCGAGAAGCTCGAGGGGGCCTTCGCCACGACCCAGGAGGTGGCCGCGGTCCGGGACGGGCTCGAGACGTGGAGCCGCCTCGCCTTCGACGCGCTGACGGAGTGACCGCAGGTCCGGGCGGTGCGGCACGGGACCCGGCTCGACGGCGGTGCCATACTCGGCGTGGTCCCATGAGCGAACAGCAAGCGCCGACGACCCGCGATCCCCGCGACCGGCCCCGCACGGAGGCCTGACGGTGACCGACCTGATGGAGATCCTCTCGGATCCCAACGTCGCCTTCCTGCTCCTGATGATCGGCGGGCTCGGGCTCGCGATCGAGCTCGTCCACCCGAACCTCCTGTCCGGCCTCTTGGGCACGGCCGCCCTCATCCTGTCGTTCATCGGCTTCATGAGCCTGCCGGTCAACTGGGTCGGCCTGGCGATCCTCGCCTTCGGGCTCGTGCTGCTCGTGCTCGAGACGCAGATCACCAGCCACGGCCTCCTGAGCCTGCTCGGGATCGCCGCGGTCTCCATTGGTGCCCTCTCGCTCTACAACGCCCCGGTCCTGCCCGGCGCCGAGCCCGTGAGCCTCAGCCCCGTCGTGCTGGTCGTCGCCGTCGGCGGGCTGGGCCTGGCGATGGTCGGCCTGTCGATCGTCGCCGCCCGCACCCGGCGCATGAAGGGGCCCAAGGTCCAGATGGGGATCCCGGCCGCGCCCGGCACGTCCGGCATCGTCCAGGCACCCCTCACCCCGCTGGGCAGCGTCCAGCTGGGCGGGGAGACATGGTCCGCACGCACGGCCGACGAGCGGTTCCTGCCCCGCGACACCCCGGTCCGCCTCGTCGCCTTCGACGGTCTCCTCGCCGTCGTGGAGCCCGTTGATCCTGCCGATCCCGCCGGCCCGCCGGCCCAGACCCCGCTCGACCCCTCGGCGGCCCCGGTGGCCGCGGACCGGCCCTGACCCAGGAGAGAACCCATGGAACTCGTCGTCGCCCTCGCGATCCTTGCGTTCCTGCTCGCGATCGTGCTGGTGCTCCTGTACCTGTCCGTGCGCGTCGTCCAGCAGTACGAGCGTATGGTCGTGTTCCGCCTCGGCAAGACCAACGAGGCGATGATCCGCCAGCCGGGCCTGCGGTTCCTGGTCCCGGTGGTGGACCGGCCCGTCAAGGTGGACCTGCGCGAGACCCTCACCGAGGTCCCGAGCCAGACGACGATCACCAAGGACAACGCACCGATCAACGTCGACTTCCTCGTCTACTGGCGGATCGCGGACCCGCTCAAGAGCGTCCTCGCGCCGCAGCGCCTGGGCGAGATGCTCCTGGGCGTGGCATCCACGACGCTCCGCGCGGTTATCGGCGACATCAGCCTCGACGAGGTGCTGTCCAAGCGCGAGCAGATCAACGAGGTCCTGCGGGTCAAGCTCGACGAGGTCACGGAGCGCTGGGGCGGCAAGGTCACGACTGTCGAGATCCGGGAGATCACCCCGCCACGCGATGTCCAGGACGCGATGAACCGCCAGCTGTCCGCCGAGCGGACGCGGCGCGCCGTCATCACGGAATCAGAGGGCAACCGCCAGGCGGCGATCAACGTCGCCGAGGGCCAGAAGCAGTCCGAGATCCTCAAGGCCGAGGGTGAGCGCCAGGCCGCGATCCTGCGCGCCGAGGGCTTCGGCCAGGCGCTGGAACGGATCTTCGCCGCCGCCCGCCAGATCGACGAGAAGACGATGGCGCTGCAGTACCTCGAGGCGCTCAAGCAGCTGGGCGCCAGCCCGTCGACCAAGTTCCTGATCCCGACGGAGTTCACCCGCCTCGCGGAGCAGATCGGCGGATACGTGGACCGCGGCATGACCGCACGCCCGACGGGCGGCACCGACGCATCGTGATCGGCCGGGCCCTGCTCATCGCGGCGGCCCCTGTCGTCGCGTTCTTCGCCGTGGGGCCGGTCGTGGACCGCCTCGCGCGGCGGCTCATGAATGCTCCGCGGCGGCTGCCCGAGGAGTCCGGCATGGCGCACGGGCTGGACCGGCTGGGCGGCGAGGTCGTGCGGCTGCGCTCGCGCGACGGGGTGCGACTCACGGGACGGTGGCTCGTCGCCG
>JANNHX010000247.1:0-5801 GCA_031404615.1 Chloroflexota bacterium | reverse complement strand
GGCGGAGCGGCGGCGGCCGACGTCGATCAGGTCGAAGATCTCGGGGTCGGCGTCCCAAGAGATCATCACGGGGATGGTGACCTTGGACGTGATCACAGCGCTGCACCGGTGGGCCCCGTTGAACATGAGCCCGTCGACGTCCACGAGGATCGGGTCAGGGACCAGACGCCATCGGCCTTCGCTCATCGCGGTCGCGTAGACCGCGACCGTCTGCGGAGCGGCGCGACGCTGCTTCGGGTGGGGGCTCGCCAGCAACTTCGCGGCGAGCTCGGGAGTGAGTTCGGTCTGCGTGACGTTCATCGGATCCCTCTGTCGGCGCGCTCGCGCCGTGCATGGACGGGTCGTGGATTGCGCCGCCGGGCCGCGCGCTGGTCGGCCGTAGGCGCCGTCACGGCCACGAGCCCCGCGGCGAGCGCGACGAACAGCGCCGCAGGGAGGGCGCCGGCGAGCGCGAGCCCGCCGGCGATGAGGAGAAGGACGTAGCCGGCCACCGTGGCGGTCATGGCTAGAACGGCAGGTCGCTGTGGTCGCCGGCGTGGCCTTCGACCAGGTTGCAGGTGCGCTCGGCGGCACCGTCGATGTAGAGGACGTCGCACGTCGGGCGCGGATCCTCTTCGGGCTCCTCAAAGGCGCCGTTGCCCTTGTCCTCGGGGTGCGGCTCGGCCATGCCCTCCATGTCCGCGATCTCGTCGACGGTGGGCTCGTCGTCCTCGAACACGTCCGGCGCGGGCTCCCCGTCGACGGGCTCGGGGTCCGCCTCGCCGCCGAGTACTCGCGGCAGCGGCGGCACGGCATCGACGAGGGCCGGGTCGGACGGGTCCTCGATCTGGGCCAGCCGCGCGGTCGCCCAGGCGTCGACCTGGTCGATCGTGGCGCGGTCCCACTCCGCGACGTCCTCGAGCGACGGCGGCGCGTGGTCCTCGTCGGTCTCGATGATCCGGGTGAGCATCCCGTGGACGCGCGCGGTCAGCGACTCGATCGCCTCCATGAGCCCGGCCTGCTCGCGGACCTCGTCCTCATCGTCGACGACGCTGAGCGGCAGCTGGCCGCAGGTGTGCGAGACGCCCTTGCTCTTGGCCTTGACGCGGAGCTCGCTGCCCTCGTCATCGATGAGCAGCTCGGGGTGGACCGACATGAGGATCAGCTGCGCGGTGTCGCACCGCGGGCAGATCGCCGACACGAGGACGGACGCCGGGGTACTGACCTCGACGGTCGTCTCGGATGGCGCCGGGATAGACTGACCGAAGATCGCGCTGATGGCCTCGTCGAGCCGCTTCCGCGTCACCACGGGCACCCCGTCCCAGTCGCCGAGGTTCATGGCAAGCTCGCCCGTCGCCTCGTCGACGACGTCGCCCGGGCGCTGCGTGGCGTCCTCGATGAGCGCTTCGAGGCCGCTCCGGTAGGCGCGGATCATGCGGGCCCGGGTGTCCGTGACATCGGGCATGGTGATGGACACGTGGTTCCTCCTATGCCGCGATCGCGGCAGCTTCGTCCGGGTCCACCCGGAGCCCATCGATGAACATCTCGACCCCGTCGGGCCCCTCGCGCAGATCCACGACCAGGTCGCCGAACTCGGCGAGCTCGGCCGTGTGGGTGATGACCACGACCCGCTCGAGCTCGCCCGTGTGGGCCAGCGTCCGGAGGGCCTGGCCGAGAGCGCGCAGCCGGCGTACGTCGAGGCCGTCGGGTTCGTCGAGGACCAGGGTTCGAATGGCCGTGCCGGCCCGTCGGGCGTTGAGCCGCGAGAGGCCGATGGCCAGCGCGAGCGAGACGGCCGTCTCCTGGCCGCCACTGATGCGCTCGAGCTCGAGCTCGCCCGTGCCGTCCTTGCGGATGACGAGGTCGAGCGCCTCGACGATCCCCTTGCCGTCCGCGGTCGCCCGCTGGGCACGGATCTCGAGGGACATGCCGAAGAGCTGGCCGAGCACGTCGTTGGCGTGTGCCGAGAGCTCAGGGAGGACCGACTCGATCACGCGGGCCGGGATCCCCTTGAGCCCGTACGCCGCCGCGAGCTTGCGCAGGCGCCCGAGCTCGATGTCGGTCGCCGCGAGCGCCGCGACGTGGGCAGCCCGGTCGGCGCGCAGCTGCTCGAGCCGTGCCACCTCGCCCTCGAGGCGGGCGACCTGGACGGCAGTGAACCGGGCCCTGCCCTCGAGCTCGTCGATCTCCACGCGGAGGCGTGTGATCTCGACCATGGCGGCGTCCCGCTCGCGACCGGTGTCCGCGAGGGCCGCCTGGGCTGCGTTGAGCGTCTCGAGGCGGCCGCGCGCGGCATGCCCGGCCTCGCTGATGGCGGCGAGTTCGGCGTCCGCCGCGGCGATCGCCGCCTGGGCCTCGGCCGTCGCGTACTCGGCGTCCGCGACGCTCCGTGCCGCCGCGGCGAGGACCTCGAGCCGGCGGAGATCCCTCGTGATGGCCTCGAGGGTGGCCGGGGCATGCCCGAGCTCGCGGCGCCGGTCCTCGAGGCGCACGAGCTGCGCGGCCTCGGTGGCCAGGAAGAGGGGCTCCTTGGGCTTGCTGCCCTCAAGCCGCCGGTACTCGTTGCTGGCGGCGCCCAAGCGAGCGGCGAGGTCCTCGCGCCCCGGAGAGACCTCAGTCCCGCACTTGGGGCACGGGATGGGCACGAGCGCGCCCATGGCGGCCGTGAGCTCGTCGACGCGGGTCCGGGCCGACTCGTAGCCCGCGGTCCATGCTGCGACCTCCTCGCGGATCGTCGCCGAGGCCAGCGCGTGCGCCTCGCGCCGGGTCCGGATCCGCGCCTCGAGCTCGGCGTCCTGGTCGCGCAGCGCCTCGAGCCGCGCGACCTCGCCCTGCTGCCAGGGGAGGTCCTTCGCCGCGGCCGCGGCCCCCGCGCCGGCTTCGATCGCCAGGCGTGCCCGCTCGATCGCGCCCGTCGCCGTCGTGCGGCGCGCCTGCGTCTCGCGGTAGCGTCCGGCCAGCCCTGCGACCTCGGCCTCGACGCGGGCGATCTCGTCTGCGGTGCCCGCGGCGGCCGCCAGCGCGGTCTCCAGCTCGCGCAGCCGGTCCTCGGCATCGGTCCGCGCGGATACGGTGGCCGTGGTCTCGACGGCGATCGCCGCGGCGTCGGCCCGCCGGCCCTCGAGGATCTCCGCCATGGGCGCGAGCTCGGCGATCGTGTCGTCGAGCCGAGCGACCTGGTCGCGCTCGATCCGGGTTGCGGCCTCGAGCTCCCCCGCGGCCTTGCTGGCCAGCTTCGCCGCGGGCGCGAACCGCGGGTCGACGACGATCGAGGCGAGGACCTCCTTGCGACCGGACGCCTTCGCGGCGACGAACCGGTCGAGATCCTTCTGCGCGAGGCTGACCGACGTGCGGAACGTGTCCTTGTCCATCCGCAGCAGCTCGCGGACCGCGGCCGGGACCTCCTTGTCCCCCGACGCGACCGGCGCCCAGGTGCCCTCGGGTGTCCGGACCTGGAGGTCGGCGCTGCTCTTGCCGCCGGCGCGGATCGTCCGCCGACGGATCGCGCGGTAGTGCTGGCCCGCGAAGGCGAAGTCGATCGAGACGGCGGACTCGGTCGCGCCGTTGCGGACGCCCGCGTTGATCGAGCCGCGGTCGTCCTTGAACAGCGCGTGCCCGAGCGCCTCGGACGCGAGCGTGGTCTTGCCCACGCCGTTTTCGCCCTGGATCACGATCAACCGCGCGTCGCCGGGCTCGAGCACGGTGTGGCGGTGCGAGCCGAAGTCCTTGAGCTCCCAGCGGTCGATCCTCACGACGCGCACGCGGGGTGCGTCTCGGGCTCCGCCTGCCAGGCGACGGCCAGGACCTGCAGCTTCTCGCGGATCTCGCGCCGGCTGGCGGCTCGCCCGCGGGCGTTGAGGTTGAACGGACTCTCGGTCTGCCAGAGCGTCCGCTGGCGGCGCACCTTGCGCCCGCAGACGGTGCACGGCACCGCCTTCACGGCCCGGAGCTCGACCTTGTCGAACACGTACGTGGTCACCGGTTGCCTCCCCGCGGGCCCGGGCGCATCTGCCCGGATCCGCCGCACTCGCTGCACGGGACCGTCTGGCCGCCGTTGCCGGTCCGGATCCGGACCTCGCCCTTGCCGCCGCAGCGGTCGCACGCGTCCGACATCACGCGACCTCAGCAAGGAGCCGGCGACCCATGGCCACGAGCGCGTCGCGATCCGGGTCGTCCTCGAAGAAGGCCTCGAGCAGGTGCTCGGGCGCCAGGCTCTCGTCCATGCCGCCGGCGGCCGCCACGACCTCGACGGGGCGCGTCCGGATCGACGTGACCGCGTGGGCGCCCTCGGCCACCAGGCGGTGGCGCAGGGCGACCGGGTCGACGGCGGGATCCACGTCGACGCAGCGCACGACGGCGTCGCCGATGTTGTAGGCGTCCTCGAGGCGGGGCGAGTGGAGTGTCACGTACCGCCGCGCCGGCGTCTCGATCTCCTGCCAGGCGGCGACGTTCCGGCCGGTCGTTCCGTCGCGCTCGACGTCGAGCAGCACGAACGACTTGCGCTCCATTTCTTCAGCGAAATCGACGCGCTCGACGGAGCCCGCGAACATGACCGGGCACGGCCCGTCCAGGACCAGCTGGGCGCGGTGGACGTGGCCGAACACGATCGCGCTGTAGCCGATCGAGGCGAGCGCCCGCGTGTCGACGACGGTGTCGAGGTGGCCGAGGAACACCTGCTGGCTCTCGGTCATGCGACCACCGGCGAGCTGCTGGTGGCCCACAAGAACCGCGGCCGCGGCGCCTGCCTGTGTCGCCTCGAGGTAGAGCCCGCGAGCGATCGCGACGTAGGTCTCGGCGAGCACGCGGTAGGTGTCGGCGTCGGGCAGCAGCTGGAACCCGGGCTGGGCCCGCAGCCATGCGGGGTGCAGGAACGGGATCACGCAGACGGCGACGTCGCCCACGAGCTCCCAGCCGGGCTGCGCGTAGCCGCTCCAGCCGGGCGTGCGTGCAAGGTCGGTGACGATGCTCTCGCCCCGCCACTCCCCGTCGTGATTGCCTCGAACGTGGATCTGGCGCGCGGGCCCCGCGGCGAAGGCCTGGGCGATCTTCACGACCCGCGGGCCACGGGCCGGCTGCTTGGACTCGGTGTAGTCGCCGAGGCACAGGAGCGCGTCGGCCTGTTGGGCGATCGCCTCGCGGCCAACCCAGCGGACCGTCTCGAGAATCTCGTCGAAGCGCCCGGGGATGCCCGGGTAGTCGTCGGCGTGGACGTCGCTGAGGATGGCGAGCCTCGTCATGACCCGTATGCCTCGGTGATCTCGCCCGGGGCCGCGTCGTGCAGCCAGGCGAGCGCGTCCGTGCAGACGCAGCCGTTGCGCCGGAGGTCGGCGTCGCAGTGGGGGCCGTGGGTCGGCTCCAACTGTCCGGCCTCGAAGGCCTCAGCCTCCGCCACGCGGTAGCAGGTGCCCCGGAAGGCGGACCCCGCGCACGTGCAGACCAGCTGCCCGGTCGAGCGGATGACCGCGTTCTCCGCGTTGACCATGTCGACGGGCGCGGGGTGGACCAAGTGCAGATAGCTCGCGTCACGCGAGAGGCCGGCGTAGACGTGGCGGGCGGCGTCGATGACGACCAGGTTGTCGCCCACGTTCCCGAGCGAGCGGTACACGATGCCGCTCACGACTCGGCCTTCTCGTCAGTCGTCAGCGGGCGCATGCCGTAGGTGACGACCTGGCCCGGCCAGAGGGGGCCGAACTTGCCTTGGCTCCACACCTGGTGGGTCATGCGTAGGCGCCGGGTGTCGTAGGGGTACGCCTCGACGTCGATGGCGGTCCCGTCGTCGCGGGGGCTGATGTCGAGAACGATCCGCCCGGCCGGGGTGGTGA
>JANNHX010000246.1:0-9294 GCA_031404615.1 Chloroflexota bacterium | reverse complement strand
CGAGGCGCCCGAGGGATCCTTGATCTCGATGTTGTGCGGGATGCCGGCGTCCTGGTTGTCGAACTCGAGCTGGAACGGCGCGTCGGCCGGGGCGCTGAGCTCCTTGTTCACGAAGGCGATCTGGAGGGCCGCCTCCTTGACCACAGTGCCGCCGGACGCGCTGCCGGAGGCACCGGGGGCCGGGTTCCCGCTCGCGGGCGCTTCGGACGGGGCCGCGGAGGCATCGCCGGACGGGGCCGGGGTCGCGGCGGGGGGCGGGGTCGGCGGCGCGTAGGTCCAGCCGGGCGCCGTGGATGCGGAGCAGGCGGCCAGGACGGCGGTGAGAGCGATCGTGAACACGATCAGTGAGTGGCGCATGGGAACCTCAGGGTGCCGGGCAGCAGTGGAGCACCCGGAATCTACCGAATGATCCGCAGACCCGCCGCCGACGCCATGGTCGCGGGCGTGTCGATGGACAACGCCACGCCGCGCACGGCGACCAGGACGAACACAGGTTCGTGATCCTGCGCGATGTCAGCGGCCTGTGCAAGCGGCCAGCGACGTGTCCGCCGACGGCCTTTACCGGCCTCGCGGGGTCCCCGTACCGCCTGCCTCGAGGCCCAGCCGGATCGCGACGGCGGCCGCCTCGACACGCCCCGACACGCCGAGCTTGGCGAGGATGTTGCCGACGTGGACGCCGACGGTCTTCTGGCTGATGAACAGCCGGTCGCCGATCTCGCGGTTCGTCCGGCCCTGGGCGATGAGCCCGAGGACCTCAAGCTCGCGCTTGGACAGCCCGAAGGTGTCGCCACCGCCCGATTCACGCGCCCCGTAGCCAAACGAGGTGGTGGGCGTGCTCATGTCCGCGACCGGGCCGGGGGTCACCTGCGCGCGCGGCCCCGACGGCGGCGCGGCCGGACGCTCCAGCAGCTTGTCGACCTGGGGCGGCAGGGTGATCATCGCGCGCCCCGCGAGCTCGCGCAGCCGGCGCAGCAGCGGCCGGGCGCCGAGGCCCATCGCGAGGGTCACGGCCTCGAGCAGCGGGTCGCGGGCGTCCGCGCGGACGAGCCGGGCGTCGGTGCGGTCCCGGGAACCGCCGGGACCCGCGATGGCGCCGCCCATGATCGCCTCGGCCTGGCGCCAGCGGGCACGGGCCTCGCGGTACGGGTCGCCAATGGCCGCCCAGCGCATGGCGAGGTCCGCCCAGCGTGCGGGGTCGTCGCGGCCGACGAGGCGCGAGTGGTAGGCACGGGCCGTCGCGAGGCTCGCCTCCGGCTCGCCGGTCCCGGCGCCGTCCTCGGACCGGGCGCGCGCGACGGCCGCCTCAGCCTCCGCGAGGATCCGCGACGCGCGTTCGCGGGACGCGGCCACGTCGCCGATCCGGCGCCGCTCGAGGGCCTCCGCCACGATGGCCGACTCGACCTCGAGGGCGGTCGCCGCCATCCGGGCGACCAGGACCCAGTCCTCCGTCCCACGCAGGCGCGCCCATCCGCGCTCGGCCGCCCGGCGGGCATCGGCCAGGTCGCCGGACCACATCGCGTATGAGGCGGTGGCCTGGTAGGCCGGGACGGCGAACTGGAGGTCGCCGCCGGTCTCGAGCTCCACGAGGATCCGGCCCAGCAGGCGGCCTGCCTCCTCGCCCGCCTCGGACTCGATCTCCACGAGGACGAGATTGAGGATGGCGTTGACGAACGGGACGCCGGCCGGGCTCCAGTCGAGGGCCCGGAGGCTCAGCTCGCGCGCCTCCCGCCAGCGCCCGACGTCGACCAGGATCCCGGCCACGTTCCCGCCGAGCAGATTGCCGTACACGGCATCGAGGTCCAGCTCGCGGGCCTCGGCCATGCTCGCGAAGGTGACATCGACGGCCTCGGACGGGCGACCCAGGAGCTCGAGGACCACCGCCTCGTTGGCGACCGCGCGCCACCACTCCTCGACGAGCCCCGCCGCGCGGGCGCGGGCCGCCGCGTCGCGCAGGAGCGGCAGCGCCGATTCCGGGTCCTCGCCCCAGCCGCGGACCACGGCGAGCGTCGTCGTGACGTGGATCGCCTCG
Source organism: Chloroflexota bacterium (assembly GCA_031404615.1). Classification (GTDB taxonomy): domain Bacteria; phylum Chloroflexota; class Limnocylindria; order Limnocylindrales; family CSP1-4; genus CAIXZV01. Next base: position 7,265 of record JANNHX010000246.1, on the reverse strand, counting down.
GGCTCGGCGGCGGGTCCGACGACCGCGGTGACCACGAGCGCCTCGAGCGCGGTCTTCTCGGCGTCGCGGAACGCCCCGGCGATCATCCGCTCCTGGGCGAGGAGCGCGAGGATCCGTGCCCGCTCCACCGACGGCTCGGACGGCGCGACGTCCGCGGCCCGGCGGAGCGCGGCCGTGGCCCCCGCGGCGTCGCCCGAGGCCAGCCGGTAGCGGCCCAGGCGCGCCTCGAGGACGGCATGCCCGAGGCGGTCCCGCCGCTCGCCGAGCGCGGCGAGCGCGCTCTCGGCGTACGCGACGGCACGGGTCGGGCGCATGGCGGCATAGGCGGCCTCGGCGGCGAGCTGGGCGAGCTCGACGGCGGTGGCGGCGTCGGCGTCGGCGTCCCCGGACGCCGGCAGGTCCAGCCCCCGCTCCAGGGCGGCGAGCGCGTCCTGCGGCGCCTCGACGCGCATCGCGAGCCGCCCGGCCTCGATCGCGCAGTCGCGCGCCTCCTCGAGGTGGTGGGCGCTCCGCCAGAACGCCGCTGCGATCGTCGGGTGGTTGGGGAACGCGCGGGCGAGGGCTGCCCGGTACCGCGGCCGCTGCGAGGGCAGCAGGTCCGCCACGACGGATCGCGCGACCAGCTCGTGGCGGACGCTGAGCAGGCCGCCCGCCCCCTGGTGGACGAACCCATGCTCGAGCGCCTCGGCGAGGCCCGCGGCGAGGTCCGCGTCGAGGATGTCCGTCCCCCGCCGCGGCAGCGTCGACGAGCGTGGCGGCAGGCGCGTCGTTCCCCCCGCCTCGAAGGTCGCAGACGCGATGGCGAGCTGGCCGACGGTGACGGGCCGCTCCGCCGGTGCGAGCAGCCGCAGGAGCCGCCGGCACTCCGGGGAGCGCCGGGCGAGGCGCGCAGAGACCAGGTCCGCGAGCGTCCCGGTCAGGGTCGCGTTGCGCAGCTCGCGGCGGGCGGCGACCAGCTCCTCCACGACGAGCGGTGACCCGGCGGACCGCTCGGCGACGAGCACCACGATCGACGCCGACGGCCGCTCCCCCTCGATCCCCTCGATGAGCCCGGCAATCTCGCGGCGCGCGAACGGCGCCAGGTCGACCAGGACCGGAGGCCGGAGGCCGGCCTCGATGACGGCGAGGTTCTCGCGCAGTGGGTGCTCGCGGGTGAGCCGGTCCGGCTGGTACGACAGGACGAGCGCGATCCGCTCGTCACGGGCGATCCGGGCCACGAACGTTGCGAAGGCGCGGGTCGCGGCGTCGGCGACCTGAAGGTCCTCGAGCGCGAGGATGACCGGGCGTTCGGCGGCGAGGCGGCCGAGCCAGCGCAGGAGCGCCTCGAGCGCGCGAGGCTGGCGGCGCTCCGGGTCCGCGAGCGCGCTACCGCGCGGCCCGGGGGTGCGCTTGGCGAGGGCCGCGAGCGACGGGAGCTCGCGGAGGATGGGGCCTGCGTCGCGGCGCAGGAGGGCGAGGATCTCAGCCGGCGGGCGGGTGACCAGCGCAGGCTCCAGGGCCTCCAGCACGGCCGCCCACGGCGGGTCCGCGGGACCGTACGCACGACCACGGAGGACGAGTGGCAGCGCCGGGCCGGCGGCGGCACGCGCCAGGGCCTCGTCGAGGAACCGCGTGACGCCCATGCCGGCGCTTCCGCCCACGATCACCGTGGTGGCGGTTCCGGCCGCGGCCAGCGCGAGCGCGTCCGCGATTCGCGCCAGCTCCGGTTCGCGACCGATGAAGCGGCGGCTGACCACTCTGCCCGGCATCGCCGCATTGTAGGAGCCGGGCACCATGGCGGGACGAGTCCACTCGTCCGGCCCGTGGCCAGTACCCTGCCCGGGTGCAGCCACGCCGCCCGCCCCACCCCGCCAACGACCTCAACGAGCTCTCCGGCGAGGAGTGGCTCTACTTCACGAAGTCGGTGTGGACGACGGCGTACCCGTCGGAGCTCGGGCACACCCGGCGCAAGGTCCATGGGGCGAACAAGCCGCCGCGGCTCATGGCGCGCCTGATCGAGTTCTTCACCAAGACCGGCGAGCTCGTGCTGGACCCGTTCGCGGGCGTCGGCGGGACGCTGCTCGGCGCGGCGATCGCGCGGGGTCCGCGGCGGGCGATCGGCCTCGAGCTGGACCCGCGCTGGGCGACCGTCTACGCGGAGACCGTGGAGGCGCTGCTCGCCGAGCGCGACGGGCCGGGCCTCAGGCTCACGGACCTCGGGCCCAACGATCCCGGCGGCGAGCGTGGCTTCGACCCGTCGGGCCTGGAGCTCCGCCAGGGCGATGCCCGGCTGCTGTTGCCGCAGGTCGAGTCGGACTCGATCGACTTCGTGGCGACGGACCCGCCGTACAACGTTCAGCTGCCGATGACGATGGCCGGCGGCAAGCTCGCCGAGGCGCACGCGAACCGCCGGACCGACTACGCGATGGTCAGCGACCTCACGGGCGACCTCGCCAACCTGCCCGACTACGCGGCGTTCCTCGACGCGATGGGCGGCATCCTCGCCGAGGTTCACCGCGTCCTGCGACCGGGCCGCTACGCCGTGCTCATCGTCCGCGACGCATACCAGGGCGGCCGGTACGTGTTCACCGCTTCGGACCTCGCGGGGCGAGCCGCGGACGCCGGCCTCGTGCCCAAGGGCGACATCGCGTGGTACCAGGCCGGGACGCGCCTGCGGCCATACGGCTACCCGCGGTCGTTCGTGCCCAACATCGCGCACCAGCACATCGTGGTGCTGCGGAAGCCCCCGCCCGCCAAGCGGGCCCGCGTCGCGAAGGATCCGGGCAAGGGCTGAGCGGCGGCCGGGCTAGGGCTGCGCCGCGCCGAACTGGCTGCGGCACTCGCTGTAGGCGCGGAGGATGTCCTCGAAGCTGCCAGTGAGCGGGTCCTCGTCCGCGGACGTCCAGCTCTCGGACGTGGCGGAGGTTCCGATGACGACGTCACCCAGGGTCATCTTGTGCAGCCAGCCCTCGCTGCCGTTGGGGCACAGGACCCGCCAGTACGTGCCGCGCTTCTCGAGCAGCACGACCTCGTCGCCCTCGTCAAGGCTGCCGATCTCGATGCCACGGACCTCGTCCGGCATGTCGAGCAGGCTGACCATGCGGTAGCGGATGCGCCGGCGCTCGAGGCCGCTCACGGCGTCGCTCACGCGGCCATCGAAGGTGAGTCGCGCGGCCTCGGTGGCACCGGGTCCCATCCCGCCGTCGCGCGTCGGGTCGGCCTTGCGGGCCACCATCAGCGACGGCCGCCGCCAGCGCGGCAGGTGGGCATCGATCTCGGGGGCCGGGCCGACACGCGACGCCTCGGCGACGGCGCTCGCGGCCGCGGCCGCGACGGCGGTCTGGGCGGCGGGCACCGGGGCAAGGGGCCGGGCGGTGCGGAGCCCCGGGTTCGGGACGTAGCCGAGGCCGGTGGCGGCGCGCGCGGCGAGGGCCTCGTCGGGCAGGGGCTGCTCGCCATCGCGGCGGCGCTTCCCGAAGATGAGGAACGCCATCAGCATCGTGGCGCCGCCGGCCACGACCACGACCACGGGCATGACGCCCATGAGCATGGAGATCAGCGACGTGCCGGCGCCGTTCCCGAGGGTCGCGTGCGAGTCGTTGACCGGGCCTGTGCCGCGGCCACCACCCGTGTCGCCACCACCGGCACCGTCGGAGCCGCCCGTGCCGCTGCCGCCAGCTCCCGGGACCGCGACGGCGACGTCGGGTTCGGTGGAGGCGGTGGGCTCGGGGCTGGCGTCGGGCTCGGTGGAGGCGCCGGGGGCGGATGGATCGTCGACCGCCGCGGGGACGGGCGCGACGCCCGGGGCCCTGGTCGGGGCCGGCCTGGCGGTGGTGGCGGGCCTGGCCGTGGCCCTCGGCCCGGCGGTGGCGCCCGCCTTGGGGGTCGCGGTCGGAGCGGCGGTCGGCTTGGCAGTCGGCTTCGGTGTCACCTTCGGCGCAGCGGTGGGCGCGGCGGTGGGCGCCGCCGTGGGCCTGGGCGTGGGCGTCGGCGTCGGCTTCGGGGTAGGGGCCACGGTGGGCTTCGGGGTCGGCGTGGGCGCGACCGTCGGCCGGGGCGTCGGCTTCGGGGTGGGGGCCAGGGTGGGCTTCGGGGTCGGGACGGGGGTCGGGGTCGGGCCGGAGATCGTGACCCTGGGGCCGTCGATGCTCGCGTAATTGTCGTTCCGGTCCGTCGCATCGAACGTGGGCGTCCAGCTGCCGGCCGGGAGCCTGGTCGAGGCCGAGAAGCGCACGCCGCGCGACCAACGGTCCGAGGTCGTGTTCGGGGACATCTCTCGCGTGAGACCCGCCACGTGAACGCGGACGTAGTCGGGAGCGAGACCATCGGCGTTCCGGTAGGTGACCGAGAAGGTGATGACCGTGGTCGCCGTCCCGCTCGTGGGGCTCAACGCCGGCAGCACGAGGGTGGTCACCGGGCCGCTCGCGGCGAGAACAGGGAGGACGGCGGCGGCAACAAGAAGCACAGCGGCGAGGAGGGCGCCGATTGAGGTCGCCAGGGCTCGCCGGGACGGTGTCGTGCTTCGCGCCGAGTACGCCACGAGCCGCTTGTCCCCTCCAGTGCCCCAATCCACGGAATGGGGTCTGGGCGGAGCATCGCGACCGGCGATGCGGCTCGCTATGGTACGGGGGTCCTCGCCGGGGAAGGACCGCCGGGCGACCTCGCCGGCACCGTTAGGGTCAACGATGGGGGTCCTGCAAGAAACCGGTGCGCGGGCGCACCAGGCATGCTGCGGTACGGTGCGGTCCGTGACGGTCCCGGTGACCGTCTGCCCCTCCTACGTAGCCGGAATTGGTCATGGGTCGCGGGCGCGCGTTGCCATCAGGATGGCGGCATGCAGGTCATCGCCGTCAGCGCCTCCGGCAGCCTCGCCGACCGCGTCTCGGTCGCGCGGAGCTTCGCCGTGGCCATCCTCCTGCTCGTGGCGGGCCTCGCCCTCGCCTGGCTGTGCCTCGCCACCCCGCTCGTGTCGAGCTTCATCCCCTACGGCCGGCCCAGCCCGATCCAGATCGCCAGCGGCATCCTGGTCTGGGGCTTCGCGATCGTCCTCCCGGGCGCGTTCCTGATCATGGGCCTCGCGCGCATGGCGTCGCTCCTCGACTCCCTCGCGGCCTCCCGGCCGCGCCGCGTCACGCCGCAGCTCGCCGAAGCGCTCGGCGCCGACCACATGGCCGCCACGGACCTTGTGCTGCCCGGCGGGCGTCGCGTCCACGAGATGGTCTTCGGCCCGTTCGGCATCGTGGTGCTGGGCGATGTCCCGCCGCGCTCGGCCACGCGCCACGTCGGCGCGCGCTGGGAGATCCGCGACGATCGCGGGCGCTGGATCCCGATCGAGAACCCCGTCCAGCGGACGAGCCGCGACGCAGAGCGCGTCCGGGGCTGGCTCGCCGCCGACGACCGCGACTTCCTGGTCCGCGTCTATGCCGCGATCGTGACCGACGACGACACGGTCGAGCGCTCGCCGAACTGCGCCGTCGTGCCCTCCGCCGCGCTCGCCGCCTGGCTCGAGGCCCTGCCCGCACAGCGCGGACTCACCCTGCAGCGCCGCGAACACCTCACCGAGATGGTCCGCTCGCTGGCCGCCGCGTCGGCCCGCTGACCTCCGGCCCATTCGGGTCCACGGCCGCCGCGGAACCGGCCGTGAGCCGGGGGTTGGTAGGGGAGCCAGGACTCGAACCTGGAACCAGCGGGATATAAGCCCGCCGCTCTAACCAATTGAGCTACTCCCCCACGGAGACGAAGCGGCGCTCAGCGACCGTTGTGGCCACGGCCGGGGAGTCGGAGCCTGAACGGGCGCCCGTGCAGCGACTTGGACCCGTCGTGGTCGGCGGGGGCCGCCTCGGCGGGCGCCACGGACTTCCAGCCGCGCGGCTGGAGCTGGGCGACGTCCCCGAGATCCTCGCCCGTGCGCTCTGCCTCGAGCGGCAGATCATCGGGATCGAACGGCTTCTCGAGCGGGACTGCTGGTACCACGGGGGGTCGGGCGTATGCGGGAGCCCCGTAGAGCTTGGGCATCGCGCCGTTTCCGCGATCGTCGTTCACCCGGTCTTCCTCGGCTGTGCTGCGGTCGAGCGACCGCCACGATGATAGCGGTGCCCGGGCGCGGCGTCCCACCCCTAGACGAGGAATGGCTTGATCATCTCGTGGAGCACGACGAGGACGAGGTAGGCGAGCGGCAGCGCGGCAAACAGCCCCAGCGCGAGGCTCCACGGCGTCCGGGTCCTGCGCGTCGTGCCGGCGCCGGTCGGCAGGGGCACCACGAGGTACGTCATCACCGAGCCGACGAGCAGCACGAGCGCGACGTAGAGGGCGAGGAACCCCAGGCGCAGGTCGCCGCCCGGCAGGTCCGCGCCCCGGTCGAGTGCGATGTCGTAGGCGAGGAACGCCACGCCCAGCACGAGCGCGATGCCAAGGCTGCTGACGACCGCCCGGAACACCGGGCGTGGGGCGCGCCGGAACTGCCGCCACCGGATATCGAAGAAGCCGCGCCGCTTTGGGGCAGGCACGGACCCGGGGGCGGGTGCGGGGCGCCGGGCGGGCTGCGGCGTCGGGGCCGAGCCGTCAGGCGAGCGGCTCGCCATCGCTCCCCAGGATCGTGAGGGTCCTGCGCTGCGGGATCGTCTCGGGCGTGTGGGCCGCGAGCAGATCGACACAGGCGGCAAAGCGCTCGAGCTCCTCCTCGGTGTTCCAGAAGCCGACCGAGATCCGGATCGCATCGATCGGCGGCAGGTCCCGGACGATCGCGAACACGCGCGGCCCCAGCTCCGCCACCGCCTGGGCGGCCGTCCAGCCACCGATCCGGAACGTCACCAGGGTTCCGCCGTGGTTAGCCGGCGTGACCATCTCGACGCCGGGGATCGTCGCCAGGCGCGCGTACGAGGCGGCGGCGAGGCGCGCGGCCCGTGCCATCGCCCACGGCAGCCCGACATACATCGTCAGCCAGCCCACGCTCCGCGCGAGGCCGATGACCGACGGCCGGTGGAAGCCGGTTGCCTCGAAGCGGCGCGCGCCCTTGCGCAGGACGCCGCCCTTCACCATGTCGAACGACTCGTAGACCATGTAGCCCGCGGTCGCGGGGATCGTCGTGTCCGCGAACGAGCGGCGGACCCACAGCGCACCCATGCCCTCGGGGCCCAGGAACCACTTCTGGCCCGGGACCGCGTAGGCGTCGACGTCCATCTCGTCGAGCACCACGGGGATCGCGCCGGCCGACTGGGCACCGTCGATGATCGAGACGGCGCCGGCCTCGCGGGCCAGCGTCCCGATGCTGCCCACCGGCAGGATCG